>JAKUSK010000024.1 GCA_022449325.1 Nitrososphaerales archaeon
AAACGCAGCAAAAGCTATTTTCACAGTTGACGCGTATCAAGAATTTATTTCTAACCAGAGTGAAATTGTAATACGATCTATCGCGGCACAATATCCATATGACGCAGAGGGTGAAATATCATTACGTGGAAGTACAGGCGAGATTACTGAAAAACTCATAAATGAATTACAAGAAAAACTTCAGATTGCAGGAATTCTGATCAGAGACGCCAAAATTTCTCATTTGGCGTATTCCCCTGAAATCGCTGTTGCGATGCTGAGACGTCAACAGGCAGAAGCTGTATTATTTGCACGACGTCGTCTAGTTGAAGGCGCACTTGGTATAGTGGATGATGTATTGGAACACTACAAGAAACAAGACATAAATCTTTCTGATGAACATCGAATAGAATTAATCAACAATCTTCTTGTCACATTAACATCTGACAGGGAAGCCAATCCAATAGTCAACGTAGGAAAGTAAACCACGAATAAAATTTAGAAAAGATGTATCAGAACATTACCTATCTAATTAATTCTTTTTCTTATTTCGATCAATTAATGACTTTACTATACCACGTCCAAATATCCAAGGACGAATATAATAAAAAGTAAACTTGGCGATTCTTCCTTTATTTGGATTAATTACCTCTAATTTTTTCAAGGCATCTTCAATTTTTATTAGAATTTTAGTTATTTTATACACACTCCGAATTTATAAAAAATAATAAATCTATCTTCTAGAATACAATCCAGTTAATTTTGCTTCTCCGAGAACATGTCCGTCTATTTTGTTATGCAAATCACGGAGATTATTAACTGAATCCAATTGTATATCTAATGCATATAGAGTGAATATGTATCCATGAGTTCCAGATGGAGGGCAAGGGCCACCATAAGGAGCTCGTCCAAAACTGTTTCTTGCTTGTTTGCTTCCTTCAGGAACTGAATCGATTTCTATTGATGTAACATCAGGGCTAATATTGAAAACAATCCAGTGAGTCCATCCGCCAGAAACTGGTGCGTCAGGATCGTGCATTTCAAGTGCGAGTTCCACAGTGCCCAAAGGTACATTGAACCATGCAAGATGCGGAGAGATGTCAATTCCATCACAAGTGAATCGAACAGGAATTCTTTCTCCATCTTTGAAGCAATCACTTCTTAAAGAAAAGCCATCCTCAACAAGTTCTTCATTTACACACTCTGGTTCGACTACTGGCTCAGGCTCTGGTTCTGGCTCAGGCTCTGGTTCTGGCTCAGGCTCTGGTTCTGGCTCAGGCTCTGGTTCTGGCTCATCAACTACAACATCGGCTCGATTGACATCAACTACTTCGGCTTGATTAATTGACACCACGTTTCGTTCTTCGATAACTTCTGCAGGTCGTTCCGGTGGATCAAGAAGTCCTGAAAAGGAAAGTCCAACTCCTCCTAATAATAAAAATACTAGAACAATTACATAGATGCGATTATCCACAATTTCTCGTGTTATAATAACAATTTAAGCCTATTGAAAAATGCGTGAAATAATGCCAATTATAAAATACATAAATTCAGTTTAACCAATTCTAATATGAATGAGTTTAGAACAAATAAAAAAACAAGCTCCAGTACTTGTAGTAATTATCTTAGCAACTATACTAATCATAGGTGCACTACAAGTAGGACCACGTTCCATGGACTTCAATGACCGAAGAGTTGGAATGCCTGGTGAAAACAAGATGGAAAAATCTGTTGACAAACCTAAAGGAATCATAGCAGTTAACGGTGAAGGAATAGCTTCGGACAAACCAAATATAATCAGCATAAGGGTCGACATAAGAGGAGAATCGAAAAGTGCAGAAGAGGCAACAAAAATTGCAGCGAACAACTTTGACAGACTGGTCGATAGCTTGAGCAAAGAAGGAATAAGAAAGGAAAACATTGTTTCTAATAATTTTGATTTAGGACCTGTTTACAACTATCAGAGGGAGGGACCTCCAGAGATAGTTGGATACAGAGTAATACACAGTGTAACTGTAACTAAACAAACGAATCCAGATGATATAGGAAAAGAAGCTGGAGAGATTATCGATACCATAACAAAGGCAGGAATAAACGATGTCTCCATGGTGCAGTTTCTTCTGGACGAAGAGAAGATGAACGAACTGAAGAATCTTGCATTGGAGAATGCGGTAGAGAACGCAAAGGAGAAGGCGGGAACTTTGGCAAAGGCGTCAGATGTTAGGCTTGGCGAGATAGTGGCCGTGGCAGAGAACGCTCAATATTCGGTTGCAGAGCCAAGATTCGCAAGAATAGAGATGGCGGACGCCATGATGTCGACCGAACTTGTTGCTGGAAACTATGATGTCACCGCTAGTGTGATGGTAAAGTTCAGAATTGTATAAATTGGACAAGTGAAAAGATTATTCATGGATAAAATAGTCGGTAAGACAAAGCACGGCGAGATTACTATAGACGAATTAGCCCAATTGCAACCAGGTCTTGGTAAGCTGATGGATGACATGTCTACTAGATTCACATACATGTATCATTCGGCAAAGGGAGGTAACTGGAAACTTGCACATTATCAATATAGGTCATTTATCTCAATTATGAAGAAAATCAAGATTGTGAGGCCGAAATATACAACTGATATGGACGCTTATGAGAAGCATTTTATGATTCCCGTAAAGGAAGCTATCGAGGCAGAGGATTGGAAGAAATTTGAGGAGACGTACAAGAAATCTGTAGAAGGTTCCGATCACTATCATGACAAATATGATTTTTCGTATATCAGATTCATTACACCAAAGAATCCTCCAGAACATATGGATCTTGGACCTCCTGAAAAGTTTTCGAGAAAGAAAAAACCATTATAAGAAAGATAATTAGTTTTTACTTGAGTGCTCCGATCGTCTAGCTCGGCCAATTATAGGTCAAGGATATCGGGTTTTCGACCCGACGACACGGGTTCAAATCCCGTTCGGAGCAATCATTTTCATTTAAAATATTTCAATTACTATTATCGTCTTCTGTATTTTTTTGCGGTTTTTATATATGAAACAGATTCTGCAATGTATGTTGCATGATCGGCAATGCGTTCTACATATCGAAGTATCAGACTTGCAGAGACGGAACAGCCACGAGTGATAATTATATCTTCGTCCTTTGTTGATGCGCGAATTTCTGCGATAAAGGTTTTGTAGATTTCGTCTACTTTTTTATCCATATTGTGAATATTAATATTTGCTTTGGCGTCGCGTTTCTTAAATGCAGTAAGACTTGCGTTAATCATTTTTATTGTTTGTTTTCCAGCTTTTTCTACAGCGGATTTGTCACATTTTTTTAGTTTGCCAAATTCATGAGTTACCAAAGTAATGTCATATGCATAACGACCAAATCGTGATAGAGTATAAGCTATTTCAAAGCATGACTTTATGAATCTGAGATCTGATGCGACTGGCTGGTACCTTGCAATTAATTCAAATGCAAGTTCATTGATATCGTCATTTAATGAATTAATTGCCTTGGACTTCTTTAACGCCTCTTTTGATGAGTCTTGTCCTTGTAGATATGAATCAATTGAGAATTCAACAGATTCAGATGCCAATGAACCCATTTCCAGGATAGATTCTTCGAGTTTCTTAATTCCTACATCTAGTAACCTTTTCATCTTAATCATCCAAATTTTCCTGTTATGTAATTTTCAGTCATTTCTTCTTTAGGATTTTCAAAGAGTTTTTGAGTTTTTCCGACTTCAATTAGTTTGCCAAGATACATGAATGCAGTTGTATCTGCAACTCTAGCAGCCTGTTGCATATTGTGTGTTACGATAATAATTGTATACTGCTTTTTGAGTTCGGTCAATAATTGTTCAATTTTAGAAGTAGATATAGGATCCAAGGCAGAACATGGTTCGTCGAGTAGTATGACCTCAGGCTGGACAGCGATAGTTCTAGCAATGCAGAGTCGTTGTTGTTGACCTCCAGAGATGCTTGTACCTGACTTGTCCAAATCTTCTTTTACTTCGTCCCACAATGCTACTCCCTTAAGACTGGATTCGCATATTTCACGTAGTTTTGTTTTGTCTCTAAGTCCATTCAACTTTAGACCTGCGACAACGTTATCAAAGATACTCATTGTTGGAAAAGGATTAGGTTTCTGGAAGACCATTCCTACTCGTCTTCTAATAAGAGTCGGATCGACGTCGGAGTCATAGATATTCTTATTGTCCAGTACAACTTTGCCTTCAACTGTTGCGTCAGTAGCTGGTGTTAATTCGTGCATTCGGTTCATAGTTCGAATAAGAGTTGATTTTCCGCAACCAGAAGGTCCTATAAGTGCAGTGATTGTATTTTTTGGGAATTCAAGATTAACATCATCGACGGCTTTTTGACCATTGAACATTGCATTCAATGATTCTGTTTTTAATTTAATATTTGACATTCCTATGTTCTCACTTTACTCCTTGTTACATATTTTACTATAATATTTAGTGTCAATACAATCGTAATAAGTACTAACGCAGCACCCCAACCCTGAATCCTTGCATATTCATATGGCAATAAAGAGAGACGCCAAATTCTAAGAGGAAGTGCATCAATAGGGCCAAAGAAGCTGGAGAAAAACCATTGACTTCCCAGAATAGTCATAATCAAAGGAGCTGTTTCTCCAGTGATTCGAGCCACACTTAGCATGATGCCATTAACCATACCTCGTCTGGCTGCGCTGATTACTACACTCCAAGTATATCGCCATTTTCTTATTCCCAGTGCTGCTGCAGATTCTCGAAGTCCGTTTGGAACTAATCGCAGAGATTCTTCTGTTGTTCTTGCAACAACAGGAAGCATAATTATTGCCAATGCAAATGCACCGCCAAATGCAGAGAATGAACCAATGAGAACAATAGTTACAATATAATATGCAAATATACCAATTACAATTGATGGAAATTCTGTGAGCATATCGTTTACTATTCGCACTGTTTTCGCGAATTTAGAGTCCCCGAATTCAGCAAGATAGATTCCAGAAACTACTCCAAATGGAACTCCTAATAGAGTTGTAAGAGCTATGATAATCAATGTTCCTTGTATAGCGGGACCTATGCCTCCTTCAGCAGAACCAATAGCTCCTGGACGTGCAGTGAGAAATTCCCAACTTATTGCAGGATATCCATTCTTTACTACTTCAAACAATATACTGCCCAGAGGTATGATTGCGATTAAGGTACAAAATCCGCAGAAGAAAATAAATAAATTATTAATTAGTTTTCTTTTTGCAGCATTTCTTTGGGTTAATCTTTCTAATTCGTTTTGCTCAGTCATTTAATCAAGCACCTCTCCAACTTTGAGTGATCTTTCCCTAAGGTATAATGAAAATAGTTGAATGATTAGAGCGAAGAAAAATAAAATTAAACCGACGCCGATAAGTGCAGATGGATGTAATGAACCAGGATCAGCTTCATTGAATTCGTTAGCTATGATTGATGCCATTGATTGTCCAGGTTGGAAGAGAGACTCAGGAAGTGCTTGTGCCCCAATTGTGTTTCCAATGACCATAGTTACAGCCATTGTTTCTCCTACTGCACGTCCAAGGCCAAGGACACACGCTCCAAAGAGACCGCTTTTTGCGTAATTGAAGACACTGGTTCTCATCATTTCCCAACGAGTTGCACCTAATGCATATGCTGCTTCTTTTTGTGTAGCAGGAACAGCGTAAATTACTTCACGAGCTACTGAAGAGATAGTTGGAATAATCATTACTGCAAGAATTATACCAGCTGTAAATAGATCTAGTCCAAAAGGAATTCCGCTGAATATAGGAATAGTATCTCCAAGTGAATTAATAACTGGTTCTTCAATGTAATCACGAATATAGAAACGAAAGATGAACAAACCCCATAATCCGTAAATGACACTTGGTACTGCAGCTAATAATTCTACGATAAATGATAATGGTTCTCTAATTATAGGAGGAGCTAACTCTGAAAGAAATATTGCAATTCCTATACTTATAGGAACAGCTAAAAGTAGTGCAAGAAATGATGTGATTAAAGTTCCGTAGATATAAGGTCGAACTCCATATGATTCTCTTCCTTCTACGGGATTCCAATCAGAACCAAATGCAAAATCTAATCCAAACTCTTGCCATACTGGAGCAGATTGAGTTACTAAAACAAATACTATAAGAATCATTATTCCTATAGCGGAAAATGCCATTACGCTGGAAAATTGTTTGAAGATTTTATCAGCGTTCATAAGCGCTCTTGTCTAAAGAACTGGTTGGCCATTGAAAGTAATTGATTTTAGCGTTACTTCATTAATGGAAACTGCAGCGTCGGGTAATGGAACATATTCTAGTGCAGGACCTAGTTCTTGTCCTTCGTGTATGGCCCACCATGTAAATTCAAGTAATGCTTTTGCCTTTTCCATATCCATATCAGGAATGACATTCAGTTCTTGGTATAACAGCATATAGCTAAAACTTACAATAGGATATGAGTTAGCGCCAGGAGAATTTAATATCTCAACTTTTGACCATGTATCCTTGCCTGCAGGTAGTCCTTCACCTGCACCACCTGCGGCTGCGGAGGCAGTTTCGAGTGTAGGCATGATAAAGTTGCCTTCAAGGTTTTGGATTGCAGCTACTGGTACGTCATTTTGAATAGCATAAGCCAATTCGATGTAGCCAATAGTATATTCATTTGATGTGACTACTCCTGCAACTCCTTCGTTGCCCGCTGCGCCGAGACCGGTTGGCCATTCGACTGCTTTACCTGCACCTACTGCTTCATCCCAATCTGTGCTAACTTCTGCCAGCCAGCTTGTGAATATGAATGATGTGCCTGAACCGTCAGAACGATGGACGACAACTATGGCTTTGTCTGGTAGATCAATTTCAGGGTTTAATGAGGTGATTGCTGGATCATTCCATTTGGTGATTTTACCAAGGAAGATATCTGCAACTAATTCGCCAGTCAGATGCATACCTGTGTCAACACCAGGAAGGTTGTATGGAATTACAACGGAACCGATTGTAATTGGAATATGTAATGAATTTGGTGCTTGATCAAATTGCGAGTCCTTGAGTGGAGAATCAGACATTCCAAAGTGAACTGTTTTTGCAGTGTGCTGTCTTACACCGCCACCACTACCAATTGATTGGTAATTTATACGAACTGTATCATGTGTTTCAAAGTATTTTTCAATCATATTTGAAACAAGAGGAAATGGAAACGATGCACCTGCACCATTAATATCAAGAAAGTTGTTAGCTTCTTCTGTTTTTTTAACTTCAATTATTTCTTCTTCAGTATCGGATCCAAAGACAAAGTAACCTATAAGACCGCCAATTACTAAAGTTACAATAGCTATAATTACAAACATATTGTTATTTGAGTCGGACATTTTCATCTTTTCCTGATAGATTCACAAACACATTATGATATATGCCTATCACAAGGGATATATAGATACATACCATAACCATATGGTGAGATATAGATGTCTGAGCGTAAAAATGTAGAAAATCACTCTGAAATGAGAAAAATACAATATTCCGGAAAATCATCGTTTACTCTTGCACTGCCAAAAAAATGGGTTACAAATCAAAAATTAAAGGCAGGAGATCAGTTATCTGTAACCATAGATGGCACAAATAATTTAATATTATCGTCCGAAAGGAAAAAAAATTATGTCAAAAAGCAAACAAACATCATACTCGATGAAACGAGTGAAAGAGGACATATAGAACGAAAGATTATTGCCACGTATATTTCGGGATACAATCAGATTCACATACGAAGTAAACAGAAAAGAATGACGCCACAACAAAGGTCAATCATAAAGAAGTTAGTGCGAGATAAGCTAGTTGGTTCAGAGATAATAGAGGATTCAAACTTGATTATTTCCATCCAAGTAATTCTAGATCCATCAGAGCTCAATATTGAGAATACGTTAAAAAGAATGTCAGTCATCACGCAAGGAATGCACGGTGACATAATTTATGCAATAAAGAAACACGATATTGAAATGTGCAAGGAGATCATTAGAACAGACGATGATGTAGATAGATTTGGTCTTTATGTAATACGACAATTACGATTTTCTTTAGAGAATGACAACTCGTTAGAGTTAACGAATTCGGTTAATAAAATATACTGCTTGGGTTATAGGATGATAGCGAAGAGTTTGGAAAGGATTGCAGATCACGCGAGTTTAATGGGACAGCAATTAATGAGTTTGAATAAACCATTGCCAAAATCCGTATTAGTTAAATTAGATGAATTTTCCGAATTTTCAAGAGGGAATTTAGAAAAGTCCATGAGAGCGTTAGTGAATAAAGACTACAAACTTGCAGACGAAGTTGTTACTACTTGTTTGGAAGCTCCAAAGAAGGAGCTAAAGATTTTGAACACAGATTTCAGGATGACTAAGGATCAAGATGCATTTGTAGTCTCTATATTGGAGCATATTAGGCGTGTGTCGGATTATTCGGCGGACATTAGCGAAGTGGTATTAAATCTGACAATCGATGAGAACTTGAAAAAGCAGTAGAATTATTTTTCTGATTTGGGGAGTTCCTGAAGCAAAATATCAACTTTTTCTTTAATTACATCCCTGACTTCTCTGAATTTTTCAATGGGATGTGAAACGGGATCGTCAATATTCCAATCTTGTGTTTTAGTGATAAAGGTAGCAGGACAGAAATCGGATGCCATACATCCCATACTGATAATTGCATCAGATTCAGACATCATTTCATTTGAGAGAATTTTCGGATCGGAATGATGATCAATATTTAATTCCTTCAAGACTTGTAATGCAGAGGGATTTACTTCGTCTGCAGGAACCGTACCTGCGCTAGATGCAACTGCATCAACGTTATACTTTGATGCAAGTTTGTTGAACAGAGCTTCGGCCATTTGGCTGCGGCAAGAGTTTGCAATGCATACAAATAAAACATTAATTTTTTTGGACATTCCTTGAGAATAACAAATCAATACTAGTAAAAATAGATTATCTTAGTTGTGTGAGTTTTGACTTTATGAAACCAATAGCGACGAATGCTCCTATGGCACTCAATAGGATGTTTTTTGAAAGAGAGAATATCCATATTCCTGCAATTCCGATATTAGGAAGACCTGTAGAAGCTGTTAGTACAAGAAGTTCACTGAAAGAGAATCCGATAGCAAATAGACCAGCAGTAACAATCGCAGACTCTGTAGCTCCACTAAGTATCGAGCCAACAATGATCATGTTGTTGGATACTGCGTTTTTTGCATAATCTCCTCGTCTAAGCCAGAATTCATAAACTAGCCCTGCACCAACTGAACCTGGAAGGTAAAGATATGAAGCAGGAGCAGGAACCATGAGTAGTAGGAATCCACTGATTATACTAAATACCAATGGTCCGTTCGGTGTTCTTAATTGGGAAGCAATAAGAACCATACAAAATGCACGGAAGAAATGTGCACCTGAACCCCTTAGCAAGGGACCGATTGTTGCGGAAACAACATATGCTAAGACAAAATAGATGGCGGTAAACATAGTTGCATAGGCAATGAGTTTAACTCGAGAAGTAGGACTTGAAGCATTTGAAATCAGCTGCCAAATTGGAAGTCCATTCATTACAAAGTTCATCGAAACATTCACATTAAAGTTATTGAAGATTGCCAGAATTGGAAGACAAACGCTGCGAGTTTGAGAACAGCGTTTGTCTGTGTTTTAACTGGCAACAAGTCTCAATTCCGGAGAGAAGAGCGAATGCTGGATTGCCAGTTAAAATTATTAGCGTACTAGTATTGTGCAAATGTCTTACGATAGAATCTGCCAGCCCATCCCCAGTAAGCAAGATAGCCGATTACACGAATCCATTCAGGATTTCCGTCGTAACCAACCAAGGCTTTGAACCAGATACCTATCATTCCCTTTTCATGGAGAGGATGTGATTTGTCAGCAGGATTAATATCCCAAGCATATGAGAATAGGAAGTTTGTTGGGTTGCCGTCGGCATCATAACCAACTCCAGCGTATTCAGCTGCTTCAACTAATTCATGAAGTCCGTAGCCGAATAGACCTGCTGCGAATACTATTAATATTAAACTGGTATATTTGAAGAATTTGCCAATATCCAATGCATAGATTTGTCTTTTAGCTGCAAGTGATAGAACTATAGCAAGAACAATTGCTAGAATTGAACCAACTATTGTGCCAGTTACATCGATCGCAAGTAATGGTGCAAGGAAGAGTACTGTTTCAAGTCCTTCTCTAGCCACTGCAACGAATGCAAGGAAAATTAATGAATTAGCGGATTGTTCAGTAATTGCAAAGTCCATCTTGGATTCAAGTTCGCCTTTGATTGAACCAGCGTGCTTGGCCATCCATATAATAACATAAGATAATACGAGTGTAGCAGAGATAGAAGCGACTCCTTCGAACATTTTCTCCCAGAATCCTGCCAATTGACCTAGAATTAGGACTATTCCTCCACCTAGGACAAGACTCATAACTATGGCACCAATAGTACCATAGGCTAGATATTTTTGATACTGTTTGTTGTCGGTCTTATCTAAATATGCCCACATGATACCGACAATCAATGCGGCTTCTATAGATTCTCGAAGTACAACTAGGAAAGGTGCGATAATTGCTGATCCTAATGTTACTTCGTCTGTCATAGAGTAATTTAATAACAGCCGTTATATAAGGTTCACGATGTAAAGGTTATCATATTAACAGTGTAAATTAACAATAAATCTATATATTTTAAGAATTTATAATTACTTTATGTCAGAAATAAAAAATGTTGAGAAGATTTTACCCGCTGTCAGATCATTATTGGCAAAGGAATTAATCAATAATCATAAAGTAAGCAAAGCGGATGTTTCAAAGATACTA
>JAKUSK010000025.1 GCA_022449325.1 Nitrososphaerales archaeon
TACTTTATCATTTCCAACTTCTGGATTCACAACTACGAAAATTTGATCATATATATTTTTCTTGTCTAAGAAATTATTTGCAGAAGCTAATGGAACTGATATGGATTGATCATAAAATACAGTACCTGTTTCATCCAGGATACCTCGCACTACGAAACATTTCTTATCAATTACTACTTGCTCTACTCCACCTACAATTTCCTGTTTACCTGTTTTTGCACAGACTAGATTGCCTACTTCAGCGAATGGTTCTGCATCCAAGCCTCCAGGATACGCTACAGTAAATCCTAATAATATTCCTGTTGTATCACTTGGATCCGTAAAGTCTCCTGCAACAAATTCTAATCCTGGTAAAACATAGGTTAACTTTTGTGGGTTAATTCCAATAAATGAAGTCGTTTGTGATCTTCCGTTGTATTCTATTTGTAAACCTGATCTAAAACTCGGTATTGCTTCTTCTACCCCGTCTAGCCTTTCTACACTCTTCAATGTTTGTAAATTTAGTTCAACGGGAGGTGCCGGATCTGGTTCATCTGGATCATCTCCTGGTCCACTAACTATTGGAGATGGAGTTAATGTTATTACATCTGGAGCTAACGCCTCGAATTCTTTTTGAATGTTGTAGTTGAATCCTTCTCCTAAACCATTTAATCCTGTAAGCAACATTGCCCCAAGTAATACCATTAAAATCGTAAGCGCTGATCTTAGATACCTTTCTTTTATTGCTCTAGTCGAATAGCCTACAATATCTCCTACTTTCAATACGCCCTGAATATGTAGATACTACAATAAATATTCTGTTATCTATGTTATCTCTATGATGATGCGGGAGATGGGATTTGAACCCATGAACTCCTGAGAGATTAGGCCCTCAACCTAACGCCGTTGACCGGGCTGGGCGACCCCCGCATAGAATTCATTGTAAACATAACAATATTAAATGTGCTGGATAACTTTTTTTTAAAATACTATGGGTCTGTTGTTGGATCCCAACAAGTTACAAATCCTTCTTCTAACGCATCCAAAACTTCCATATGCTTCTGTTCTATTGTAAAATCAAATACCTCTATGTTTTCTTTTATTCTTTCTTTGTTAGTTGATTTTGGAATTACTATGTTACCTTTTTGCAAACTCCATTTAATTAATATCTGCACTGACGACTTTTTGTATTCTTTTCCTATTTCGACCAAACGTTTGTCATCAATTCTTATTCCATGTGTTAACGGACTATATGCTGTCGTAGTTATTCCATTATCTGTGCAGAAATTTACTAATTCTCGTCTTTGAAGAAATGGAGATAATTCTATCTGATTTATACATGGTCCAATCTCTGCCCATGAAAATATCTCTTTAATATGATGTATGCCAAAATTTGAAACACCTATTGCATTTACATATTTATTTTTCAACAAATATTGCATTGCTTCCCATGTTTCTTTTCTGATATCTACTCCATGTGGAGAATGCATTAAAAATAAATCGATTTTATTAAGCTTTGATAAACTCTCTTCACATGTTCTTATTGCTTTTTCATATCCAAAATTGTTTTCCCATAATTTTGTAGTAATGAAAATTTCTTCCATACCTTTTGTTGCTTTTCCTACCTCTCTTTCATTCTCGTAAATCTGTGCTGTATCAATGTGTTTGTATCCATAATTTATTGCGGCTGTAACAATTTTCTCTGTTTTATCTCTAGATATTCCCCATACACCCAGTCCTAATGATGGCATATTTATTTTATATTCATTTCCTCGTTTCAGTGTATGCGATAATTCTTTTTCCAATTCTATCTTCCTAAAACTTTTCCTATTATTTGATTTTTCTTTATTGGTCCATAGTTCCTTGAATCTACACTTTTAGAATAATTTTCTCCCATAACGAAAAATTCTTCGTTTCTTAATATAATTTCTTTATTTTGTATCTCGTGTTGAATACTGCTTGTATTGATTATTTCAGTTCCATTTCGAACCAATGAATACTGGTTTATCGATATTCTATCTTTGGGTATACCTATTATCCGCTTTATCTCGATTTTGTGATCCTTATATAATCCAATTATGTCATTTCTTTTTATTTTATTCATTTTATAGTACATTTTTGTTATAAATACCTGTTCACCATCATTAATTACTGGTTCCATACTCTGACCTATTACTCTGAATCTATTTGCAGTAAGATAATAAATAGGCAGAAGAATTCTGTTCGTTAACCCGTTCAACCTGCTCAATAATATCCTATTATTGTTGCTCCTAATAGTAATATCTTTATTATTCATTTCATTCATATAGTTAAATTTTAAAGTATGTATACCGAATAATTTATCATGAATATGAGTACCCTTAAAGATAAATTACTTGATATTGTTTACCCTTCTAAGTATGCATTTGCTCATTGTGATATACCCTGTGGAATATACGATCCACATACAGCACAATTAGACGCCTTAACAATTGTTCGAATGAATCAACTAATTGCTGGTTTAGGCGATGATTCAGAAAGTCAAAATAAATTGGGTCGATATATGTCTGTCAAAGAAACACATGCAGAAAGTTGTAAAAATGAACTCCGAATAATCTGGGCTGATTATTTCAAACCAGAACATCTTGAAAAATATCCAGACTTACACGATTTATTCTGGCAAGCTATGAAAAGTGCATCAAAAACTAGACAACAAGTTAGTCTTGAAGCAGCTGAAGAGTTACTTGAATCTGTAAGAAAAATCTCTGAAATCTTTTGGGCAACTAAAGGAACTGAAACTAAAAGACAACCTTTCCCTTCACCTGCAGGTGGAGAAATAGTATATCCTATAACGAGTTGATGTAATTATGGCCATTAATACCCGCGCTTGTGTTTCTGAATTCATTGGTACTTACGCTTTAGTCTTCTTTGGAAGCCTTGCAATTGCGCATGCTACCTCACTTCTTCAAGTTGCTTTCGCTCATGGTCTGATTATTGCAGTAATGGTGTATTCATTTGGACATGTTTCTGGCGCCCATTTGAACCCTGCTGTAACCATACCTATGATTTATAGAAAACAAATTGATACACAGAATGGCATTGCATATATTGTTAGTCAACTTACCGCTGGCGTCATAGCAGCTATTACTCATGCATTAATTCTACCTAGTAGTATCACTGGTAACAATCTTGGTTCCAATCTACCGGGTGCAGGAGTAACTGACACTACAGTTTTAATTGTAGAAATCATCTTAACTTTCTTCTTAGTACTTGTGATTTTTAATACGGCAGTAAATAAGAAAGCCACTCAAGGTTGGCATGGTTTTGCTATTGGTATGATCATTGTAATTGATATTCTTGCAGGTGGTCCACTCACTGGCGCATCAATGAATCCAGCACGTTCATTTGGCCCTGCTATAATTTCATATCTTTATGGAGTTCCAGGCGCTTTACAGAGCCATCATCTTTATTGGATTGCACCTATCATTGGCGGTTTAATTGCCGCTGCTACAGCAAAAATTATTAATGAAGATTAATTAGGGTATGTGAGAATAATTTGAGACATGCAGGTTTTAGAAGGAAATCACGTTCTGTATTAAGTCATAAGAGACCTTCAGGATTAAGTTATCTTATGATTGATTATCAACCAGAAGATAAAGTGATTATTAATATTAATCCTGCACAAGTTAAAGGAATGCCACACCGTCGTTTCCAAGGTTATGTCGGAGTTGTTAAAACTGTTAATCGTCGTTCTATAGAACTTGATGTTAAGTTAGGTAATAAAACTAAAAAACTTATTACTCGTCTTGAACATATTAAACTACAAAAAGGCGCATAAATCTCATGAATAAAAAAAATTCTACAATTATTAGTATTGCTCAAGTAAAAGACATTCTTTCTAAACTTGACTTGGAAGATGCAGATCAAATTCAAAAACGAACTTTTGACTATGTAAAAAACTTCCCAGATTGTGATTATAAAAAAATCGATAAAGCCGCAAAAGAATTATCCTCTTCTGATTACGTTACTCTTGAACAAGCATATGAAATTCTTAATGTTAATCCACAAACTATTCCTGAATTACGAGTTTTTACTAGTGCCTGGAAAAAACTTATTCCTACTGAAGAACTTGAAAAAATCCTTTCTACAACTAAAGACGCCTATTCATAATTACAGTTAATTCGTCAACAAAGTTTAAAGCCAAAGTACGTATATATACTCTTGATAGACATGAACCACTTTTTCACTAGTTTTATATTTTCATTTTCTGACATCCTATAATTATAACAATAAAACTTTTGCGAGGTTAATTTTATGCCACAAACACACAATAAAAAATATGAAGAATTTGCTTATGTTTTAGATTATCGACCGAATAGTCGTTCGTCCCTTATTAAAGGACGTGATGGAACAATTATTCAAGCTATAGGTATGGAAAGATTGACTTTACTTGAATTACTTGGCAACGAAGATGAAACATTCTCAATTTCAGAAAAACTCAGTATTGGTAAAGATGGCCGATCAAAAATCCTTAGTGTTCTTGGAAAATTGTCTTATGATAAATTAACTACTGAATCACTCACTTCTCTTCCTGATATTTTTGAATTAATTGTTAATGATAATGAAAGCTATTATGTTAATTATTTTAATAATGCACATGCTGTCACTCCTAGACTTCACTCGTTAGAAATGATACCTGGTATTGGTAAAACCTTTCTTAGTCAGATACTAAAAGAACGCGAACAAACCCCCTTCTCTTCATTTTCTGATATTAGCACTCGTATTAATCTCAAGGAACCCGAACAACTTATTGCAAAACGTTTAATGGAAGAAATATCCGGAGATGCAAAATTAAATATATTTGTTCGTAGTTAGTTTGATACATATTTATGAAATTAACAAACCGTTATGGCCAGAACTTTCTTGTTAATGAAGATGTTGTTAACAAATTTATTACATATTCGTCTATAACTTCTCTTGATTCAGTTTATGAAATAGGTACTGGTAATGGTACTCTCACTAAACATCTTTGTGAGAAAGCAAAATCTGTTGTATCTTCCGAAATAGATTCAAACCTATATAATTCCTCTCTAAGTAAACTTTCTAAATATTCAAATCTTACTTTATTAAATATTGACGGATTAAAATATGAAGGTAAATTTGATATATTTGTTTCTAGTTTACCTTACTCTGAATCTGAACGTTTTATTTACTGGTTAATTAATCAAAAATTTAAACACGCTGCAGTTATATTACAAAAAGAATTCACTGATAAATTGATATCCGACATTAATCGTAATAGTTATAGATCAATTAGTGTTGTTTCACAATATTGTCTCGATATAAAACCTGTTGAAACAATTCCTCCTTCTGATTTTCAGCCTTCCCCTAAGGTATATTCTACTCTTGCCATGATAAAATCGCGTAATACACTCACAAACAATGAAATATTAACTATTAAAAAATTATTCTCATTCCGACGTAAACAACTTGGTTCTATATTGAGTCTACTTGACCAACAAGCAAATATCGTGTCTTATTGCAGTGAAAATATTGACCTCTCTAAAAGAATTCATGAATTTCCCCCAGATACCATTGTATCTCTTGCAAAACTTCTTATCGATGAATGAATATCATGAGTGTTTATCAACCATCCGACGATAGTGATTTATTACTAAACGCAATTGTAAATCTAAAAAATAACAATGCACTTGAAATCGGCATCGGTTCTGGTATAATTCTTCAATCCCTCTCTTCTAACAATGATTCTGTAGTTGGTGTTGATATTAATCAGGAATCTCTCGATTATGCTATTTCATATCTACAAAAACTCAATTTACACAAAAACGTTGACTTAATTTTGGGAGATGGACCAACCATGTTTGATTCAGAAACATTTGATCTAATCATCTTTAATCCTCCTTATCTTCCACATGACGATTATACCGATAGAACTACGGATGGGGGTAAAACTGGATTAGAACTCACTATTAAATGGCTTGAACTCTCTCTTAACCTGATAAAAAGCACAGGTAAAATAATCTTCCTCCAATCTAATCTCACTCCCATAGACGAATATCTTGAGACTCTTTCTAAATCATTTTCTGTCAATATACTCCAAAAAAAGAAGATATTTTTTGAAGAATTATACATAATTGAAGTTATGCATAATAAATAATTATCTGCTTGATGATTATTAATTGTGAAAATCTGATAAATGCCGAATACTAAAGATGAAATTTCTATTTGCCTTATTGAACCACAATATCCTATTAATCTTGGTTATGTAGCTCGAATTATGAAAAATTTCGGCTTCCATAATCTCTTAGTTGTTAACTCTCAAGTTAATATTGAAGAAGCACGTCCTT
This sequence comes from Nitrososphaerales archaeon, assembly GCA_022449325.1. GTDB lineage: Archaea > Thermoproteota > Nitrososphaeria > Nitrososphaerales > UBA57 > UBA57. The sequence goes on from JAKUSK010000025.1 coordinate 6,327, forward strand.
TTGCATCTCATGCAGTTGACCTTCTTGAGAATATTAAAAACATTGAGTTTGACGATCTAAATAATTTTGATACTTTGATTGCAACTACGGCAATAACAAGTCATCGTGGTCTTAGTCCTCGTCAAAGTATTGACGTTTCAGATATTCGTTCATCTATCAAAGATCTGGGTAAAAAAATTTGTATTATATTTGGACGAGATACTACTGGTCTAACTAACAACGAAATGCAATCAATTGATTTTATTATCAATATTCCTACAAGTTCTGAATATCCTACACTTAATATTAGTCATGCTTTGTCTATTGTTCTTTATGAATTAACAAATTACGAGCTCGTTGAACGTGATATTGCTACTAAACATGAAGTTAACCGAACCGTTGAAGCATATTCTGATATTGTAAAGACACTTAATTTACCCTCTCATAAAATTAATTTAGTAGAAACCAGCTTCTTTAATATTCTTAAACGTTCAAAACCTTCTCCACGAGAAAATAGTATTCTATTAGGTCTGGCCCAAAAAATTAAATTACATCTTGAAAAAAAATTCTAGTTCTTTTTTAGTAACCATATCTCTCTCAGAACTTTTTGATCTCCTGATTGTTTCATCACAAATGGCTGTTCATCAAGTCTTTTATCCAACCTAAATCCAGCTTTTTTTAACATCTTTCGAAAACTAAATGTGATGTATCTGTTATCTCTTGTTCTGATTCTAGGCGTCACTATACACACTTTCCCATCGTTCTTCAAAACCCTATGCATGGCAAGTAATGACTTTTCATAAACTGATTTTGATCTTTTTAATTCCTCTTCGGCCATTTCATAGTTCGGACTACTTTTAAAATTTGGCAATAAAATTGGTTCTGTGACTATTCCATCGATTGATAATGAATTTACACAAGAAAGTTTTTCTGCATTATCTTGTTTAATATATTTCATTTTATTATTTAATTCATATTCCTTCATTATCCATAGTAAATTCTTCTTCGTTCCAGATACACACTCTTTTCTATTATCAATCCCAATTACTTTATATCCTTGTATTATTGATTCAATTAGGAAAGTTCCTGTTCCACAAAATGGATCTAAAATTGTTTTTCCCTTCTCAAATCCTAACATATTAACTAACATTCTTGCCGTTCTTGGCGATAAGCTAATTCGAGAATCCTGATATGGCCTATTTAAATCTCGGTCAATAAAATTAGAAGATTTTATACTCATTATATTTTCTGCTACATAGTACTTATCTTTGTTTTTTCCTATCAATATTTTTACTGATCCCGTTCTTTCTTTATCTACTGATAACTCGATAAAATTCTCTGACTTCATGTTATTTCTGATAAATTTTGTTTTCTTTGAATTTTCTTTTATTAAATTCGATAAACCGTTTTGTAACTCATTATAAATATTTATATCAATTACTTCATCTGAGTAATAGCTTACATTCCATTGTTGTTTGTCATCTAACATAATTACTGTTCCGTCATCTCTTATTTTCTCTAATATTACTTCTAACGATTTACTTTCACAGATAATTCTGCCTATTTTATATACGCCACCGAGCTTTACTAATTCATCTTTATTTTCCGTTTTTAAGATCACAAATGTTTCATTTTTTTCTATTATCTGGAAATTAGTATTTGATTTAGATAATATTGTTATTAATTCTGCTTGAGATAGAATGCCATTGACTAGTACTATTAGAAATCTATCCATATTGTATTCCAAATTGTTTAAACACACTTAATTATATCTTTAATCTTGAATATCTTATAATGAACGGTCGTAATTATCGAGTTCCAAACGGCATGCCCTTGAGTAAGAAATATGCTCCAGGTACTCCTAATGTTAGAATCGCACGTTTTACCACTGGGGCACGTAATTCTGATTATGAAGTTAAAATACAATTGGTGGCAAAAGAAAAATGTCAAATTCGTGATAATGCACTTGAAGCCGCAAGAGTTGGCGCAAATAAAAAAATGAATAAAGTTATTCCTGAAACTAGTTATCAATTATCTGTTAAACTATATCCTCATACTATAATTAGTGAAAATAAAATGATTGCTGCAGCTGGCGCAGATCGACTACAGGAAGGTATGAGGCGTGCTTATGGAAAACCTGTTGGTCACGCTGCCCGTGTTAATATCGGATCTATAATCTATGAAATTCGCACCTATGAAAAACATATTCCTGAAGCCAAACGTGCACTAAAAACCGCGTCTTCAAAGCTTCCTGGATACACTTCTATTGTTGTATCTCCAATTAATCAATAAACTAAATTAAATCTACTGAAAATCTATCTTCTAATCTCTTTACAATAATTTTAATTTCTTTTTCCCTAGTGTTCAATATTTCTGATAATTCTTCAATATCTGTTGCATCTCTTGAATTCAAGTTTGAATATAAAATTCTCCTCGCTAAATCCTCTTCTAATGATTCTCTTATTACTTGATGAGCAATTTGTAATATTTTCTGTTTATCTTTTAATAAACCTATTTTCTCATTTTCTATTTCTTCCATCCTTTGTTCAATAAGCTCAAGATTATGTTTTGTCGTTTTTAAAATATCTGTGATTTCCTTATCTCGTTGAATATATTTCCCCTTACTTTCAGTTGACATCCTGTTTTTTGGTTTAGTTTTATTTGGACCTTTGATATTCTCCATTTTAATTTCCATAGAATTTCCCGTTATTCCAATACTCAGGTAAACTGATCTATTTAATTGAAAATATTTTCTATCTGGAGCTGCTAGATTGCTTTTAGCTTTAAATGATTCAATTAGTCCGAATTTCTCAAGTAAAAATAAATGTTTCAAGACTGCCTGTTGACTAACTCCTATTTCTTTTGATAATTGTATAAAGTATTTGGGTTCATTTGCTAACGATTCTAATATTCTACGCCTCGTATCATTTCCTAATAGATCTAGTAATTCCCCTATTTCTTGATTTTCATAACTCATTTAATTTAGTTAGGAATTTCTGATATAAAACTCTCACTATAAAAGTTAGTAACAAATTGTTACTTAGTCACATTGATTTGTGTCTACAAGTTTGATTTCGTTAACTTTTCTGATAAACTAACTGTTTTACATACACTACATGGATTACTCGACGCACTATTTCCACAGATTAAACATGTAACTAATTTCTTAGGATCTAGTTCTATATTTTCCGTAATATCTTCAATCGATTTCATTAAATTAAATTTTATACCTGGGTGATTAATCTCAAGATTGTTTACTATTTCTCTTAATTCATTCCTGATGTTCTCATTCATGTGTGGACAATCTATAGATTGAAAAGGTAACTTGTTCTGGAAACTATAAAATGCAATCTCATTTTCATAAATCTCCATTAATGGTTTGATTTTCTTAAATTCAAACCCTTCTTTAGGTCTAGAATACGGTTTTGACTGTTTAATTCTATATACGTCACCACTCAATAGATTTATCATAAAAGTTTGTAACATATCGTCTAGATTATGTCCTGTTGCTATTGTATTTACACCGATTTTTTTAGCGGCTAATTCTATACCTCTTCTTCTTAAAGGACCACAAATCGAACACGATGTAGTCTTTTTATCATCTCTGTTCTCTAAAACGTTGTCTAATGTAAACCCAAATAATTCTTTAAAAGACATATTGACATGTTTTACATCATACTTTTCACATGCTTTTATTGCTAGTTCTACTGCCTCCTCTCTATAATTTTTAATTCCTTCATCAATTGTTATTGCAACTAATTCATATTCATTTTCTCTTTGCATTTTTACTAAAATATCAAGTAAAGCTAGACTGTCTTTTCCTCCCGATACTCCGACTGCAATTTTTTCTCCATATCTTAACATTTTATGTTTCTTTATGGCCTTTCTTGCTTTTTCGATAATTGAACTAGAAAAACAATCTGAACATAACCTCTCTCCTGAATACTTTCTAAAATAAACTGGATCTCCAGAACATTTAGTACATCTATTTTCCATAGTATATCTTATCTATATCTTCTAAATAGATTTATTCTTTAGTATATATTTAATTAGGTATGACTTACCTTGCAGACATTAATCTCATAATTTTTCTTCAATCATTGATCACACTTCTAGCTATTCTTGACCCTGTCGGTAACATCCCTGTTTTCTCATCATTAACTAATAAATTATCTAAAAAAGAACGCATTTCAACTGTTAACAAATCTGCAATCATTGCAACTTTTATTTTGCTTGGTTTTGGCTTCTTCGGTGAATATCTACTAATTCTACTTGGAATTACTATGAACGATTTAAAATTAATTGGTGGTCTAGTTTTACTTATCTTTTCCATTGATTATGTTCTTGGTCGTAATACTAATTATCTTCAAAAAAATTCCGAAACTAATCTAGCAGTATTCCCTCTTGCAATTCCAATACTTGCTGGTCCGGGTAGTATTAGCTTTGTTCTTGTTATGT
>JAKUSK010000026.1 GCA_022449325.1 Nitrososphaerales archaeon
TTTTCACTGTTTGGAATACCAGAACCTTTTTCGATACCTAAGGCTTTAGCTAATAATGCAGATGAGGTAGGTATACCTACTTCTACCTCAAAAGTTTTCTTTGAAACCTGCACAATAATTTTAACAGGGACTCGCATTCCAGAATATTCCTTAGTTTTTTCATTAATGTCATTTACAATAGCCATAACATTAAGACCCATTGGTGCAAGAGCAGGACCTAGAGGAGGTCCAGCATTAGCTAGTCCACCTGCAACAAGTAAAGGAATTATTTTTTCGTCGCCCATATTAATTCTCATCCTTAGATTTTTCAACAATGCGAACACCATTCACATCGACAGTAACAGGAAGTTGATATGGAGCATCAAGTAACAGTATAGTTACTTCAGAACGTCCAGCTTCAACACGTGTGATTTTAGCTCGCATATTTTTAAATGGACCGCTAGTAATTTCTACTACATCATTAATTGAAATTTCAGATACTATTGAACGAGTAACAAGAAACTTCTCAATATCTTCATATGGAACAATACCAGGAATCATATTTTTTACATGTTTAAATCCGGAAATTGCATCAGAAACTACTTGTGCATTAGGAGCTTCGAAAAACACGTATCCCTTAAGAGATTCGATAACAACAATAGAACGAATAGGTGATTGAATGGATGACTCGTCACGTTCTAAACGATTGCCGACGAATTTTGCGACGTTTTGTTCTTGGCCACCAGTTGTTTTTACTGCAAAAAATCTACTTTGAATTTGAGTACTCATCACATATCACGTTAACCAGTCAATCTGAATAATGAGCCAACAAGTTGGATAACATATCCAATAGTACCAACAATACTCATTCCAATAATTGTAAGTTTAAGATATAAGAAAAACTCAGTTCTATCAGAACGCTTCGCTAATTTGAGCGTATGTATGCATGCATTTATGAAAGAAACTATACCAGCCAACTTATTCTTTGTTGAATGATAGATTATATTTGATAAACTTTTTGTTATAAGTAGAAAAAGATGAATAACGTCATTAAAAAATCGACCCTAATTCTATCGAAAATGGATAAAGCTAGTATGACAATGTTAGAAAGACTAAAAGAAATAGAGAATTTTGACGATATTATTGAATCGGAAGAATATATCAGGCTACAGAGTAATAATAGGACATTAATTGTATTGAATAAGGAAATGATATATTACAATAATATAGAAGAAATAGAGAATTCAGATAGATTTGTATTTTTATCTAGACATGTAAGTCAAAGCAAGAAGCCAACGTTAACGGCTCATTTTCTTGGAAATCCTTCAAATGAAGCTCCATATGGAGGAGAAACCATGCAATTAGCTGCAACCTGTCCCGAATTAATGAAAAATTATATGATGAAACTAAATATGCAGAAAGATGTTCTATCAGAATATGAAATTAGTCTAGAAGCTATTCATCACGGTCCAACAAATATTTCAAAACCATGTTTATTTATAGAGATAGGTTCAGATCTTGAACAATGGAAAGATGAAAGAGTTGCAGAAATTGTTGTAAGAACGGTAATTAGTTCTATAGACAATCAAATTGATGTAAATAAAGTAGGAGTGGGTTTAGGAGGACCTCATTATTCAAAAAAATTTACAGAATTATTATTTAATACAGAATATGCAATTACAGGATACATTTCACGACACTACATGAATTATTTTAATCAAGATATACTAAAACAGATGATTGAAAAGTGTGAACAAGAAGTAAAATTTGCCATTGTAGACAAGAAAGGAATTGGAAAAGAGAAAAGAAGAGTTTTGGAATTATTAAAAGATAACAATCTAGAAATAATATTTATTTAGATTCATCAGAAGTGTCTTCTTTAGGAGCAGGTGTGCCAATTGGCGGAGGTCTTGGTTTAGTAGCTGTTGGAGACGCTCCAGAAGGAGTAGAAGTAATTGGTTTAGGTCGAGGTTTAGTAGCTACTGTAGATTCTTGTTTAGGAAAAATTGCATAATATAGTTTTTCTAATGGTGAAATAAACGGATTAATAAACCGTGCAATTTTTAGATTTCCAACAATAGGGAGTAATGACATTATACCAACTTGATCTTTTGTTCCAGTTGTAACTTCTTTTAATTGCTTAAACAAAGGAAATTTAGAAATAGTAGTTTTTTCAGTTTCGTTTTCCCAAAGAAACAGACCAACGAGTAAACCGTTTAGGAGAATAAAGGGTAAACCTAAAGGCAAGGCAACTTCCTTTGCAAGTAATTCCCCATATTGCATACCTTTGATTGGATCAATTAAAGCAGTGAAAAAGACATTAACGGCTTGAACGGAATTAACTTGTCCAAGGCTTATACTAGCTGCTTCAAAAAGAGGTGGAAGAATTATGAAGAAGATTGGGAAAGCAACTAATGGAAGTAACATCATAGTCCAAAATACAAGCTCAAGTAAGGATTTAAGCCATTTCTCAAATTCAAAAGTGTTTTGTTCTGATATTTTCCGTCCCCTCTTAACTAGGAAATTTTAATCTTTAATTTTAATCTTTCTATTAATTAGACAATTACTCGTTAGTTTTATTAGGCCACATCATATCTCTGAGCTTTTTACCAGTAGATTCGATTTGATGTGAGGCAATTTCATCAAGATATTTGTCAAATGACTGTTTTCCTTCCTTATTGTATATATTTCTCCATTCTTCGGCAAATTGACCGGATTGGATTTCGTCAAGAATCTTTTCCATTTCATCACGAGATGACTTGTTGATAACACGGTCTCCTCTAGTTAATCCTCCATATCGAGCAGTTTCACTAACCCGTTGATACATTCCTTTAAGGCCATATTGTTGTACCAAATCTACAATAAGTTTGAGTTCGTGAAGACATTCAAAATAAGCAATTTCAGGTTGATATCCGCGATTAACTAATGTTTCAAAAGCATTCTGTATCAGAGAAGCAGCACCGCCACAGAGATCTGCTTGTTCTCCAAATAAATCAGTTTCAACTTCTTCTTTGAATGTAGTTTGTAAAAGACCTGCACGTGCACATCCAAGGCCTTTAGCAATAGCCAAAGCGCGATTTAATGCATTATTAGTAAAGTCTTGCTCGACAGCAACTAAAGCAGGAGTTCCAAAATTATCAAGATATAATTCTCGAACACGTCGTCCAGGAGCTTTAGGAGCGACCATCAAGACGTCAACCCATTCAGGAGGTTGAACCCATTGATAATTAATTACAAGTCCATGAGAGAAACCAAGGGCATTACCTTCTTTAAGATGTGGTGCAATTTGTTCTTCGTAAACTTTAGGTTGTTGCATATCAGGAACTAAGATATGAATTATATCCGACTGTGCGGCAGCCTCAGATACTTCCATTACATTATGTCCATCGTCTAGAGCTTGTTGCCAACTAGAACCACCTTTTCTTAGACCGACAATAACATCAAGGCCTGAATCTTTTAGATTAGAAGCTTGTGCAGCGCCTTGAATTCCATAACCAATAACTGAAATAGTCTCGTTCTTTAATTGCGACATATCAACATCGTCGTCATGCCAAACTTGAGCCATGTTAAAGAAAATTCTTAATCTAATTATTAAGTCTATTTGTTATAATAATTTAAGACACCTAATGTATTAGTTTCATATAGTGATTAACGAACAAACTAAGCCAATTATTGAACATGTAGGAGAATTAAGAAATCGTTTCATAAGAATTATGATCTCTATATTAGTTTGTACTTTTGCATTGTTTGCATTATCGACAAGGAATATAACAATAGATGGAAGAGATTTTTTAATACCTTATCCAAACATTTACAACAATATAGCATCTCAAATAATTACAATTCTTCAGGAAATTGTTCTTCCTGAATATGTAAGAGTAATTTTAACTACTCCAGGACAAGCATTATCAGCACAAATATACGTCTCAATCATGTGTGGTATAGTTATTTCTATTCCTCTGATACTTTGGGAAATAATAGGATTTGTAAAGCCAGGATTATACAAGAATGAGATAAAATTGCTTAGAAATTTGTTAGCGCCTTCTTCATTTCTATTCTTTGTAGGAGCAGTATTTGCACTATTCGTAATGATACCTATGACAATGGAATTTTTGTACAAATATGGAGTGGCGTTAGAGGCAGAAACCTATATTACAATAAATGAATTTGTGTCATTCATAGTGTTTTTTATGATGGCATTCGGATTAGCATTTCAATTACCGATAGTTATGTGGTTAACAACAAGATTGGGATTCATTAAAAGTACATTTTGGAGAGACAATTGGAGATACACACTTGTATTTCTTGTAGCAATTGGAGCAGTAATTACACCTGATGCAAGTGGAATTACAATGTGGTTAATTACAATTCCAATGATGCTATTATATTTTATTGGATATTTAGCGTCAAGAAATACTAAATCAACAAGAACAAGATCATAAGGGACGAACTCACTTACTCAAGATCCTCTTCATCAAATCAGAGGGCTTTGTCGTCATTGTTCATCCCAACATATAATTGAAACCATGTATATTTATTGATAAATTATTGTTATGAATTCAGTTTGCGCTGAATAGCTTCTCGGAGTTGATCTTCGTCCTTTGTAGTGGCATCTATACCTAAAGCAGATGCAGATTTTTGCAATTCGTATTTTGACACACTCTTGGAGGGAGTAGTAGTTTCAAATTCTGAATAAGATTTAACCTCTCGTTCAAAGTCAGACTTGCTTTTTTGAAATTCTCCCATAGCTTTTCCCAAGTTTCGTGCTAATTCAGGAAGTTTATCAGTTCCAACTAGAAAGATTCCCACAGCGAGAACAATCCAAATCCATTCCATACCTCCAACGGCCATAAATTTAATTATACTTGATAAAAGAAAAGGTTTTTTAATTTAGAACAATCAGTGAAATTAATGGCATTCATAAATACAATCCCAGAGATAACAATTTTTATTATTGGGTTATCCATAGCCATTTCTTTAGGTTCAGTTTTAACTAGAAAGCAATTTACTGATGTCGAAAAAACAAAAAAACAACAGAAAGAGGTGTCAGAATACAATAAACAGTTAAGAGGTGCAATGATGAAAAGAGACAAACCACTCGAAGCAAAATTGAAAAAGAAAGAACCTCAAATGAAACAGATGCAAGCAAAATTGGCTAGAGATAGTTTAAAACCTACATTCATATTCATAGTACCGCTTCTATTGGTATGGACTTTCGTATTGCCCGAAATAATTGGACCTGATTGGTTCAACGTACCTGCAGCGTCATCTCCAATTTCAATGGATTTGATAATGTTTGAAACACAAAAAGTAACATTAGAATCTGGAGAAGTTTATGAACATGGAGTTCCTACATTTTTCTGGTATTTGATTAGTTCAATATCAGCACAAGGAATGATCATGAAATTAATGAAGATGACTTAAGATAGTCTAAAGAAGTACATTACCGCCATCGGCAACAATTGTTTGTCCATTAACAAAACTGAAATCATCAGTAACAATATTAGAACATATATTAGCAACGTCTAGTGTTTCACCCCAGCGTTTGACTGATGCTTCATTGGCAAGTTTTTGTTGAGTGTTATTATCAAAATGATCAAAGGTAGCAGAACTTTTGATATTACCGAGTGCTAAACAATTTGTGCGAATATTATATTTTCCATATTCCAGAGCAAGATGTTTGGTAAGACCCAATAGTCCTGCTTTAGCAACAGTATAAGGTGAACCTTGATCATGACCTGCAATTGCAGGAGTTGATGAAATATTAACGATATTACCGGAATTAGATTCTTTCATAACAGGTATAACAGCTTTACAACAGCGGATACTGCCGATTAAATCAACATCAATTACATTTTTAAAACCTTCAATATCTATATCATTAAAAGAAGAATCCCAGTATTCAGAAACTAGAGGAAAGCCTGCATTATTAATTAGGATATCGATTTTTCCATAATGATTTTTTGTAGTTTGAATAAGATTAGAAACATCGTCATCATTAGTAACATCGGTTTTTATTGCAATAGGATCAGTGTCGTATGAAGCAAGTCCATCTACAATTGCCTTCGCGGAAGACAGATTTCTTGAAGTTACAACTACATGAGCCCCTTTTTGGGAGAAAACTTCAGCTATAGACTTTCCTATTCCTTTGGTAGAACCAGTAACAATAGCAACTTTATTGGATAATTTATCCATCAAAATTATAGGAAAGAAATTAGAATTTGAACTTTTCTATAACTTGTACAACGGAGATTTATATCATTAATAATTATGAGGAATAATGACTCAAGTCTATCCAGAGCCTACAGTAGGAGCCTTGATTATCAATAACAAAAAAGAGATTCTGTTAGTAAAATCTCACAAGTGGTTAAATAACAAGTATTCAGTTCCTGGAGGACATGTTGAGATTGGAGAATCGTTTGAAGAAGCGATAATTAGAGAAGTTAAAGAAGAAACAGGGCTTGACATAGTTCCAAAAAGATTATTTATGATTCAAGAATGTGTTCGGCCAAAAGAATTTTTCAAGAAAAAACATTTTATTTTCTTCGATTATATTTGTTATACTGAAGATACAAGAGTAGAATTAGATAAAAGAGAATTACAAGAATATAAATGGTTCATGATTGACGAGATAAATGAAGATAGTTTAGAGTCATACACAAGGAATATGATATCAAAGTTTAGAGAAGATCAGGACATCAATAATAAGAGAATCTATACGATTAAAAAATAACTAAGAAAGTTCTATGTTATTACCAATTCCTTGGTCAATAGCTTCATTATAGATTAAATTAGCAGTAGAAATATCCTCTAAGGATAATCCCATGGATTTGAAAAGTGTAATATCATCATTGGTTCTAGTTGGAGTCTTTCCAAGGATAACGTCAGCAAGTTCAGCAAAGACATTGTCTTTAGTTATACCTCCAGCTTCACGAAGAGCAGTATTAAGTTCGTCAACAACGACTTTACTGCGTTGAATTGTAGTGGAATCTACTTCAGAGCTTTCTTTAGTGTGAGCGCCAATACAATTAATATGAGTACCAGAATTAATCTGGTCACCATCAAATAACGGAGATGGTGAACTAGTTGCAGTGATGATAATATCATTATCAAGTACTTTGTTAATATCCTGTTCTATAGTTATTGGAACGTCCAATTCACGTTCAAGAGAGTTAATGAATTCAGTTTTTTTATTTGCAGAAGGACTATTAAGAACGATACGAGAAATGTCGCGAACAGAACAAACAGCCATTAATTGAAAACGAGATTGATAACCTGAGCCAAATATACCAACAGATTCAGAGTCTTTTCTAGACAAATATTTGGTTGCAACTCCAGTAACAGCACCGGTTCTCATTCCCGTAATAAGAGAACCATCCATTATGCAAATTAATTCTCCAGTATTAGCATCAGTAAGGGAAATAACTCCCTGAGTTGTAGGTTTATTTAATTTGGTATTTTCGGGAAAGACTGTCACGATTTTAGTACCTAATGCTTTCATACCGCTCATGTGAGCAGTCATAACTCCATACCAACCGTTTTTATCTTCTACGATAACAACGCCACGATCTGGCATTTTGACATTATTATGAGATAATTCAATGAAACTTTGTTCCATAGTTTTGATATTAGATTCCATTGTCAGTAATGAAGAAACGTCATTATGTGTGAGTAAAAGAACCATGTAATCACCTAAACAGATACTTCTTCAATAGCCTGAATTAATTTATTATTTTCGTCAGGCAGACCAATATTAATTCTTATATAATCTTCTAAACCTTTAGTGCCACTTACATCTCGCACTACAATGCCTTTATGAAGTAATTTTTCATAAATGTTAGATCCGTTATCATTAGAGAATTTTAATAACATGAAATTAGAGGTGCTAGGGATAATTTCAACGTTATTTATTTCAGATACGCGATCAATAAATGATTGTTTTTCTGATAAGATTTCTTTAACGTTATTTTCAATCCAGTTAATGTTCTTTAAAGCAATTCTAGATAAATTAACAGATAGTTCTCCAACACTGTTAGGAGGTCTAACTTTATTTAATAAAGAAATCGTATTGTTTGAAGAAATCAAATAGCCAACTCTCAGACCTGCAAGGCCAAAAGCTTTAGAAAAAGTTCGGACGACAATAAGATTATCATAACTAGTAACTAAATCAGAGACAGTGCTGTCTGTAAATTCAAAATAAGCTTCGTCAACGACTATTGGAACGTCAAAATTCTTTAAGAGTTGTTCGAGGGAGTTCTTGTTTACAAGATTGCCAGTAGGATTATTTGGACTGCATAGAACAATTAGACTCGTATTAGTATCGACATTTTCTGATATTTTTGTGAAATTATCGGAGAAATCAGGGTTTCGTGTTATTTCTTTAACATTTCCTCCAAGAATCTGTATCATTTTTTCGTAATAAGAATAGGTAGGAGTAGAAATAATGACATCACTATTAGGTTCAATAAATAAGGAACCTACCATGAATAGACCTTCGTCTGCTCCGTTAGTTAATATTAGATCGTCGACATCACATGAACAATAATCTGCAAGTAATTTACGGACTGAAACATATGAAGAATCAGGATATCGATTAATCTCCAAATTGTCAAATTCATTACTGAGTTGTTTAAGCCAGTCTACAGGAGTTTTATGAGAAACATTAGTATCGAACCGGATTATCTCATCAGGGTTTTTTCCGATAGAATTAGCAATATCATCAGTAGAGGGTTCCCAGCTATAAGGAACAAAATTTTTCAAGAATTTCCTAATTTTCATATCGTATTGTAACAATAATTAGTTCTTTATATTGTATTAATTCATTTTGAAGAATTTTTATTTAAGTTGATTTTAAGAAGATCAAGATTAAGTAATGAAGAAAAGGCAGAATGAGATACTAATTGATCTTCATCAGATGTGGCACGAATAAGCGCATCTCGAGCCAATTCATCTCCAATAGAACCTAATGCAACGGCAGCTTCGTGTCTTACTACGTGATCAATATCGGTAAGCATAGATTCAATTAGATAAGTAATACATTCTGGAAATCCTAATTGGCCAAGAGTAAATGCAGCTTCATGTCTAACGAGAGGAGTTTCATCATTTTTTAGCATCTCAGACAAAATAGGAACTACCGAATTATCACCAATATCTGCCAATATACAAACGCAACGAGTACGGACAGAAATGCTTTCGTCTTGTTGAAGTAGATTAATAAAAAAATCCAAATCCTTTCGTTCAAAAGCTTTATCGCATTCAACCAATTTGTCAAGATCCCCTTCTCGGTGAGTTATCAATTGATTCTTTTTTTGCAGTATCATAATTATATGAAATTCAATATCACAAAGAATTTAAATAATTTATTAGATTTTTGGATATTAACTAATTTTTGGAGTAAATCATTATGTATTCATGTGAATATGATTTGTTATGATTACTATTAGAAGATACAAACCTACCGGTCTTAGGATCACGTGTGGTTGGAAGACATTTAAATGGGATTTTTCTTTTGATGATTTTTTCTTCGGTAAAACCTATAGTGGCAAGGATTTCGTCAAAAACTTGAGTATTAGATATGTCTACACCCCGAAGTGCAGTATTACCTATTACAACAGCCATTCTTCCGTTATTTTTTAACAAACCATATGACTTATGGAAGAAATTTTGCATATCTATGAAATAAGAATGTACAGTTTTCGATAAAGACTTGCTTGAAGAAAGTAGAGAATCAGCAATTAAACCACCCGTATAGCTATATAGATTATCATTATCAGATTTACGATGTGATGAACCAATAAAATGTTTTTTTGAAGGAATGTCCTTGAAGAAATCCTCCAAGAAAGCTAAACTAAGAGAATGAATATCTCGATATTCGTAACTTATGACATACGGTGGGGAAGTAACAATTAATGAACTTTTATCATTTGTAGGTAAATTCTGTAAATCTCCGACAAAGGCTCGTCGATAAAAATCAAGATTCTTGAATATCCTAGGAGAAAGAGTACTTATTAATTGTTCATTACGAATCTCCATTTTCTCAACATGAGAAAAATATCTCGATATTGGATTATTAACTCGATTAAGAAATTTGGTTTTATCTTTATGGGGTTTAACGGATCCATTATTCCAATAACTGGAGGTTTTCAGGATATGAGAAAATGCACATAAAAAGAATAGTTGAAGTTTTCTCGGTTTAATTAATTTAATTTGTAATAAAAGATGATTAAGAACGTCATATGTTTCTTGATCAAACCATTTCGATAGTTCTTTTGGAATATCATATTCAGATTTAGTAGGTAAATTCTTTAATTGACTGTGTAGAAAGAGTTTGGTTTTTGAAACTTTAGAAGGATCAAGTGGAGTGGTTTTTACCATTGTAATCATGTGCGCAACAGGATTAATGTCAGTACCTAGAGCTATTCTATTTTGAAGAATAGATTCAAGAATAGTTGAACCTGAACCATAAAAAGGATCACAAACTATATCACCATCAGA
>JAKUSK010000027.1 GCA_022449325.1 Nitrososphaerales archaeon
GATCCTGTTATTTCTAATACTTCATTTTTTATTTCTTCTGTTTCTATTACTGTTGTTTCTGGTTCTGTGTGTATGGAATCTGCTAATGCATGAGCAACTGCATCTGGAACTGACCTAATTGGTATGCTTGTACCTTTTGTTTGATGCCATGATACATTCTTTGTTTGTATTCCTCTCATTGTTTTAATTATTGCCTTCACATCAACATCGGACTGTAGTGCTATTGATATTAATCTTCCCATTCCTTCATATGCTGCTTTCTCTTCATCACCTGATTTCCCTCTTTCAATGAATACCTCTCTTGGTCTACCTTCTTGATCTCTATTTATTGTAATAAATAATCCACTGTTTGTATACGTAAACCTGTACGTTCTACCTACTAAATACTCAGGACGTTTATATCCTCCTGGTAAAACATGCGCTGATTCTTTATCTGTATTATCTCCTCGTAAATTTTTTGTCTTGTCTGTTTCTAATACTTGAACATCTAGACAACCATCGCGATATACTGTTATTCCTTTACAATGTGTGTTGTATGCTAATCTGTAAGAATTATTTACATCTTCTTTAGTAGCTTCATTAGCAAGATTAATTGTTTTACTTACTCCATCATCAACGAATTCTTGAAAAGCTGATTGCATACGTACATGTTGTTCTCCAGATAAATCTGCAGCAATTGGAAACATTTCCTTCACCTCTCTTGGAATCCAGGATATGTTTTGAATACTTCCTCCGTTTGCCGAAATTTCATTTATTTTTTCTTTATCCAGATTGATGTTATGATCCTCTAACGCTATTGCAAATGATTCATTCAAATAATGAAGTTCCTCAAATTCTTCACTTCTTTCTTTAATTCTAGAATGTCTTACAAAAACTAAAGCAAAATGTGGTTCTATTCCCGGAGAACAGTTTGCTATCGTTCCAATTGAACCTGTAGGTGCAATTATTGTACAATTTACATTCCTAACCTTTCTTCCAATCTTCGCGAAATCACTTTTATCCCAATAAGGAAAGGTACCTCTGTTCTCTGCTAATTCTTCAGACATCTTCCAAGCAACTTCTGAAATAAACTTCATTAATTTTCTTGAAAATCTAAATGATTCCTCAGATCCGTATTTAATCTTTAATTTACTTAACAAGTCTGCTAATCCCATGACACCTAGTCCTAATCTTCTCATATTACGCGATAATTCTTCAATTTCTTTTGTTGGATATTGATTCTTTGTAACTACGTTGTCAAGAAAATGTATTGCATTTCTTGTACATTCTCTAAGTCTATCCCAATCTATATCATTATTCTCATTATTTGTAAATTTCGCTACATTTATGGAACCTAAGTTACAACTCTCATTTGGTAGTAATGGTACTTCACCACATGGATTTGTTGATTCAATTTTAAAATGTTCTCTTACAGGATTTGAATTACTATTATTTATTTTATCTATGAAAATTAATCCAGGATCTGCACATTCCCATGCACAATCGATAATTTTTTCCCATAATTCTCTAGCTTTTATTCTTTCACCATCTCCTCCACATAAATTACACTTAGATTCATTCTGTCCTGGGAAAACATTTTTTCTACATTTGTTACATTTTAAAACTTCTTCTCCTGTTCTTGGGTTAATAAATTTATGATAATCTTCTTTTTCTAATCTACTCATAAAGTCATCAGTGATTGCTACTGATACATTAAATTCTTTCATAATCTTTGCTTCTTCTGATAGTTTCATGTTGTTCCTTTTCATCTCAATAAATTCTACGACATCAGGATGTTCGATATTTACTATTCCCATGTTCGCTCCTCGTCTTTTTCCTCCTTGTTTAATTACTTGTGTACATTTGTCAAATAATTGCATAAATGATACGGGACCTGACGCTACAGAACCAGTTGACCCTACTTGATCTCCTTCTGGTCTTAATTTTGAGAATGAAAAACCTGTTCCACCTCCTGTTTTTTGGACTATTGCTTGAGTCTTTACTGCATCCATTATTGAACTTGTTTCATCTTCAATAGGTAATACAAAACAGGCTGATAATTGACCTAATGGCGCTCCTGCATTCATCAAAGTGGGCGAATTAGGTAAAAATTCGAAGTTTTTCATCATTTTATAGAATATTTCCTTTGATTCTTTGCTGTTAAAATCTTGGTATTCTTCATCTGCGTTCGCTATTGCTCCGGCAACTCTTAAAAATAATTCATTTGGACTTTCTTGACTTCCATCTTCGAATTTTAACAAATATCTTGCTTTTAATACCTTCATTACATTCTCCGATAAAATATCATTAATTTCCATAAACTCAAAACCTCACTAGGACACTGTACTATGTAGTACAAGTATATGAGCATTTATCAGATTAACCGGTAAATCAACATATGTTAAGTGATTGCCGATTAAATTAATATTTTGTATATTTTTTTTATTACAATTAAAAACAGTTCTATTCATATCACTCTATAGATAAATTTGTATAAGACATGATGCAATAAAATATTTTGACAAAAGATTTTCCTCTTGTAAAATAACATAATTACTCTATACATAAAAATATCTGCTAATCGATTCAATCTGTTTATTTTGGGCTTTGTTTCTTGTTAATATAGAATAATTCTGTCAATTGTTTATGACTTGTTGGTTATAAAACTAATTTAATTTACCGGATATTCTTGTAATGACGTTGAATTGCAATTACTACATTTTTCTGTATTATAGACATTTTTATACGCACACGAAATACAAACTCTTAATTTACAATGATACTTGAAAAAGCCAACTTTTTTTGATATCTTGTTAGTCATTTCTTGAAAATTCTTAATTGTCGAATTAGATGTATCTATGTATACTGAATAACCTCCTTTGAATTTACTAATATAACCATTCATCTCATCAATTTTCTCCTGTTCATCTAGATCCAGTATTATAGATTGTTGATATTCCCTAGAATTTGCTTTATTTATTACTCTGGCCTTTCCAAATTTCTCTATATCAATATCTGCAAATCTCTTTGCAGAGTCATCTACAATCGACGATAGTCCAAATTCCTCACCTAATCTCTTACCTGAATTTGTAATCTCTTCCATAGCTGTATCTATAATCTTTCCTGCTAGTTTTCCCCTTTCTTTGGAGCTTGATTTTGTGCCTAAAAGACTGTAAATTGCTTCATCTAATCCTGTAAAATTAATTACAAGTGGAATTTTTTGACTAGAAATTATTCCCGTATTTATATTTAGTAATGGCAATAGTCCTTTACCTGTCATATCATCGATTATTTCTCTCCTGGTGGACAATGCTGATATTGCAGTCTTTAAAATTAAATTCACTTTTGCTCTAAAGTATGTATCGTCTTTATTTGATTCATATGCCAGTCTTGGAAGATTAATTGAAACTGCATGAAGAATAATATTCCCTCCTGCAGAATTCTTAATCATTGATTTATTAATCCCTGTATAAGAGAAATTATTTTTTGTATCGGCGTTTATTGCAATATAACCACCTTTCTTTATAATTGTGAATACTTTCTTACTTATTTCTGTATTCTGTGAATTACTTAATGGTAATATTAATGTTATCTTTGGGATAGCTATTGTTTGTATGTATTCTTCATAACTTTCTAAAATCAATTTATGTAACTTTGTAAGTTGTTTATCGTCAATTTTAGAATTCTTTTGAACATTTAGATTTATTGATACAAATGGACTAGTATCATCTGATACTACTTGAGAAATCATTTTAAACATCTGTATTAAACTGTCTTTTGAACTAGACATCTTATTGTCTACAAAACTAGTTATATAATCTATAAAATTATTGTATGCTATTTCTACGTTTATTTCTTTACTCAATTCTGTTGTTAGTAAAACCATATTAGCAATACTATCTGAAAAGTTTTCAGCTTTGTTGATCTTTACAGAACTAAGAAGTTTTCCTTTTACTTTTATTCCTTGAGTCGGTAATGAACTTAGATTAACAAAAATTGTATCTGGTTTTAAACCCCAAACTCCTAAATTAGAAATGTGTATATCTCCTGATAAATGTGCATCCGTTACATCTCTTGATAATTGATTTAGCAATAGATATTCAGAAAATACTTCTTTAGATGTTTGTGTAACTAACGATGATACTCCGTTATCGCTTCTAGTACTTTGTTTTAACATCTGAGTAACATCATGAATTGGAAGGCCAATTCTTGTTAATTTGTGCCTATACTCTTCATATCCGTGCTCAATTAACAACGCATTAACTATTTCTCTTATTAGTGGAGCAGTAAGGTAACTTGTTTGAAATTTGTATAGTCTGGCTTCAGCTTCACTTGTCATCTTTTGCGCTAAATCTACAGGCATTCCTGCCTCTTTAACCAGTGCTTGTAAAATTTTGTCGGGTTTAAACTCCTCCATCATTTCTTTCGACGTTCTAACGTAAATCTTTCCACTTTCTATTACGCTTTGTTCTTCTATTTGTCTTGTTAAATTCAGAATTAGTCTTCCTAGGTTTGTTACATTGTATCTCCTTTCAGATCTGTTTAGTGTGACTAGCATTTGTTTAACTAATTTTCTTAAATGATATGCAAATTTTCCAGATTCTTTTTTCGATTTGAATCCTGCCAATGTTTTTAATTCTGAATAACTTAATGGCCCCTTGGAATTCAATATTCTTAAAATATCTAGACGATTTGACGATGCAATAACTGAATAAATTGTCCTTACTCTTTTTGATGTTTTGTAAGGCATTGTTGACAAGATATACTATATAAATAAAATATACATTTAAAGCTTAACATATTTTGACCTAATTCTACCAAATCTCGATATCCTTTTTTATATTGATAATTATACGTTATTGGGGCGGTTGTCTAGTCTGGTCTAAGATGTTTGCTTTGGGAGCAAGTGATCGGGAGTTCAAATCTCCCTCGCCCCATACAATTATCTCATAACTAATCTTATTGGAATTGATTGAGTAATCTCTCCGCTCTCAACACTTACCATTATTGTATATGTTCCTTTGGTTAGATTATCTGATTTTACCAAGATTGGAATTTCTTTTTTTACATCAAATTCATTTTCTATTTGTTCGAATGTTATTGAAACATTTTTTATTAAACCATTTTTGGTAAATGTTCCGGTAATTTTTATTTCTGCATCTAATTGTTTCTTGGGTTCTATTATTAGTATCATCTCCCCCACCTTATTATTGTCAATAATTATCTCTCTAGTCGACGACTCAATATTGAATTCTAATGGTTTTTTAGTATCCAGCATTGCAATCTTGTTTTCTGTCCATTCTGTAAACCAGATATTTCCTTGATTATCTATATCGAATTGAAGTGGGTTGGATATTCCTCCCCAATCAAAATTTTTAGTTGGTATTTCATATTCAATTAATATCTTTTTTTCCACATCAATTTTTGCAATAGTATTTGATTGATGAATGTTCATCCAGATATTTCCATCATTATCAAACTTATTCCAATATGGTAATGTTGTTGTAAAGTCTGATTTACTTGATGATGTTACATAGTTTGTAAAAGTATTGTTTTCAAGATTAAATAAAACAAATTGACTGGAACCATGATCATTTATCCATATTTGATTCTCTCTAATTGTAATTCCAACTGGCGATGATATTTCTCTGGGTAATTTATATGAAATAAATTCTCCATCTTTATAACTTCCCAAATATCCCTCAATTGGCCACGTAAGCATAGTATACCATATTCTGTCTTCATCATCTATTGCAATTCCTCCTAATACATCTAGATCAATTTCAGGAGAGATTTCATCTATTCCATTTGTTGTATTTGTTATTAATTGATCGATTTCTAGTATTGCAATTTTCTTCCCAAATATCTCTGATACGATCATCTGATTTTTATTATTTATTATCTGAACAGGATATGAATTCTCTGTTAATAATTTGTAATATTCAAATCTATTTTCAGATTTTATATATTTCCATATAAGATTATTTCGATGATCCGTAAACCATATTTCGTTATCCACTGCAATCATACTCCAAGATTGTACGTCTAAATAAATGTCTGAAATTTGATATTCAATAAATGAGTCTTGATTTGGATTAAAAGAGACTAATTTACTATGGTTGTTCTCAATAAACCATATCAAACCTTCATTATCAATTGTTATTGCTACAGGGGCAGAACATCTAGTTGGAATAACGTATTCTTTGATGTACTTATTGTTATTTTCAGTTCTAAGATTACAACTATCTTGAATTAACTCTCCTTGTTCATTATCTACATCGTTTATTATCTGACTTCCTACTATTAGTCCCAAAATAATAGGCAATGTCAATAACAATAACAATATCTTTCTTGATACCATCATAATCTCTTATTTCCACCTCTTATTTTATTATATTGTGAATCCTTTTAATTTATTATAAACTACCCAAATCAATAATAAATAAAGCCGGGGTTGCCGAGCCAGGTCAAAGGCGCTGGACTTAAGATCGCTCTCATCAGAGAGCCAAGTATATGACATCCCGTCACTTAGGTGTTCGTGGGTTCAAATCCCACCCCCGGCACCATTTTTGTAGAAAGACTAAATACCTTGCTTTTGTGAATATACACTATGTCAATCGTCACTAATAGAAAATTAGATTCCGATCTTATGTTTCGTGCAATTGGCATCATATTAATTATCTTAGGTTTATTATCTGCTAGTTACACTTCTTCAACTCAATCCCTTGCTCCTCAGATTGTTCCAATCTATTATTTTATTTCTTTGATTCTTATATTGTCAGGAATTTTTGGACTTATTTCGGTTATTCGTGATTAAATGATTCGTACTGTAATTCTTGGCGTAGGGAATTCAGCTAGTGCATTTGTTCAGGGTCTTGCTTATTATAAAAACCTAGAAAAAAACAATCAGCAAACTAACGAAAATGGACTTTGGCACCCATTAGTAGGTAATTATAAAATATCTGATATTGAATTAGTTGGAGCTTATGACATTGAAAAAAACAAATTAGGTGGTATTGATCTTCATAAAAGTATATTTTCACCTTCAAATAAATTAGAAAAATTCATTGATTTGGATAGTTCTGGTGTTATTGTTGAACCTGGACTTCTTTCCGATGCTCGTATGAATGAAAACCTTCAATCTTCCATAGAATGGTCTAAAGACAAGGGTTTTGATCCTTTTTTAGAAGATGATTTTCGAAATTCTCTAAAAAACAAGAATCCCGATGTTGTGATCAATCTTATCTCATCTGGTTTACATAAAAGTTCTGAAAAATACGCTGAAATAGCCTGCAGTATAGGTTCTAATTTTATCAATGCTTCACCAACAAGTATTGCAACTAATCCACAATTTGTAAAAATTTTCAATGATAAAAAATTGATAGTTATAGGAGATGATCTTATGAGTCAATTCGGCGGTACTGCTTTTCACAAGGGAATTATGAATCTTATGCACGAACGAGGAATAAGAATCAATAAGAGTTATCAGCTAGACGTTGGCGGAGGAATTGAAACTAATAATACTGTTGACGAAGATTTACGTGCTTTAAAACGAAATGTTAAATCAAATACTATTGAATCTGAATTGCCATATGATGTCCAGACCGTTTCTGGAACTACTGATTTTGTTGATTTTATGGGCAATTCTCGTACTAACTACTTCTGGATTGAAGGTGATTCATTCCTTGGTTCAAAGGTTCGATTTGATATATACTTGCGTAGTACCGATGGACCAAATGCTGGTGGTTTATTATTAGACCTTGTTAGAGGAATTCAATATTCTCATGATTTAAAAGAATCTGGAACTGTTGATGAATTATCTAATTTCGGTTTTAAATCAACAATTACTAAAAATGATTTAAGACAATCGTATAAGAATTTCTCACAAAAATATATCTTATAAAAAAAATAATTGAGCGCCGTCGACAGGATTTTCATATATAATCTTGAACCTGCGGCCAGCTGATTAACAGTCAGCTGCTCTACCACGCTGAGCTACGACGGCTAACGACACTCAAGATACGAACGATACAATTCTTTATATCAATTTCTTTTATTTTATCATCATTCTCTTTTGAGAACTTAAATCTTCTCAAATCACTTGATAATTTTTAAATAAATCTCAATTTTATATGTGGGCCCGGTGGGCTTCGATCCCACGACAAACCGATATCTCCGTATATATGAGTCGGTCACTTTTGGCGAAATCATTCTACCAAGCTGAGTTACGGGCCCCTTTAATTTTATTGTTAGTCTTGTTTTTAGGTTTATTTGTTATATTTATTTTACGCACGTTTCCGCAGTACTTAACTCGAAGTATTACTTAATATCAATGATAAAAAATTGTTCAAAGGATGTTATACTGCTCTCATAACTCCATTTGCTGATGATTATAAAGTTGATTATGAAGGACTTGCCCAACTTGTTGAATTCCAAATATCACAAGGTGTTTCTGGCATTCTTGTTGCGGGAACTACTGGAGAAAGTCCAACGTTATCTTGGTCTGAACACGAGAATATAATTAAAACTGCTTATGATATTGCAGGAGAACGTACTACTATAATTGCTGGAACTGGAAGCAATAATACTGATGAATGTCTAAAAGTTACTCAATTCGCTTATGATTTAGGCATAAAAAATATCTTACTTATTGATCCTTATTATAATGGACCTAGTTCACTAGAAATTCGTAAAGAATATCTGGAAATTATTGCAAATAAATTTCCTTCTGTAACAGTTATTCCTTATATTATCCCTGGACGTACTGGAACTCAATTATTGCCACAAGACCTTGCTCTTTCTTATAAAAATTACCCAAATATCAATACTGTTAAAGAAGCAACTGGAGATTTTGATAACGCTCAACTTACTAGAAAATTATGCGGCAAAGATTTTTGTATTCTGTCTGGAGATGATGATAAAACTGTGCAATTAATCCAAAACGCTGATATAAAATCTACTGGTGTAATATCTGTGGCATCAAATTTAGTTCCTGACGCAATTACTAAATTGGTCCTAAAAACTATTGAAAATAATTCTGATTATCTAAATTTAGAGAAAAATGCTTCTCCCCTATTCAAATTAGTAGGAGTTCAAACAACTGAATCGACTGATATGGGCAATGTAATTGTAAAATCACGTAATCCTGTACCTACAAAAACACTTATGCGAATCCTTGGTCTACCTTCTGGTCCCTCTCGGCAACCTCTTGGATTAGTTACTCGTCAAGCTTTAGATTTTATACTTGAACAATCTAAGTTAGTCTATGAAAATAGCAATTTATTCAAGCCTGCCGAAGACTTTTTTGACATCGATTTTCAGGAAAGATTATACTCTGATAAATACATAACTGGGTTGTATTATGAATCGTACTAAACTTTGTATTGTTGGCGCTTGTGGAAGACTAGGTAAATCTATCATCCAAGAAAGTGTTGATAATTTTGAGATAGTTGGAGCAGTAGAACATTCAAGTAGTAATTTTCTTGATAAATCATTAGAAGATCTTGGTATAATTGATTCTGATATTAAAATTACTAGTTCTTCCAATCTATCTTCTGCTATTTCAAATGCCGATGTTGTTATATCTGCTACAATTCCTGATTCTGAAATTATTAATGCGCCTGTCTATGTTCAAAATAATAAAAAAATTATAATTGGAACAACGGGTTTTTCCGACAAACAATATTCTCAGTTAGTCTCAATTCTTGACAAAAAAATCCCTTCTATAATAACTTCAAATTTTTCGATTGGTATGAATTTTCTCTTTTATATTTCGGAATTAGTTGGAAAGCTTTCTGACGAATTCGAAATTAGTATAAATGAAAAACATCATTCTCAAAAAATTGATTCTCCGAGTGGTACTGCATTATCAATTGCTAAAATCATTTCTGAATCTAAAGGATATGAAAATCTTGTTTTTGATCGCAGTAAGCATGGAAAACGTAATAAATCTGAATTGGAAGTTACATCTGAAAGATTAGGAGGAACTCCCGGAATACACGAAATTAGCATTGCAGGTCAACATGAAATTCTCAGATTTGAACATATAGCATT
>JAKUSK010000028.1 GCA_022449325.1 Nitrososphaerales archaeon
TGTAACATTTCATAAGAGTAAAACTGGATTATTGCAAAGAGAGGAAATAACAGGAGAAATTATTACTGTAGATATAGGTATACCACCAGAATTGGGAAATAACCTATAGTATATATTCGGCTGGCGACATTATAATTCAGGAACTGTAGAATATATGGAGTTTATGCAAATTATCGTCGGAAATATGAAGAATTTCACATATATTGTAGGCGATAGCAAAACTAGGAATGGATTCATTATTGATCCGTCTTATGATATCGATAAAGTAATAACTGCTGTACGTAAGTTAGACTTGAATATAAAATATATTTTTAATACTCATAGTCATTGGGACCATACAATTGGAAACAAAGAGGCTGTACAAAGAACTGGGGGACAAATATGCGCTCATGAAAGTGCGCCAACAAATAAAGATAGGTCATTAAAAGATAAAGAAGTTATAAAATTAGATTCTTTAACATTAAGAATAATGCATACGCCAGGTCATACACCAGATGGAATATGTTATTTGTTATCGGATAAAACTGACACTAAAAAAAATTATCTATTTACAGGAGATACATTGTTTGTAGGTGGATGTGGAAGAACTGATTTACCTGGTGGAAAGGATGAAGATTTGTTCAAAAGTTTTCAAAAAATTATGAAATTAGATGATCATGTGAAGATTTGTCCAGGACATGATTATGGTTCTAGGTTAATCTCAAGTATAAGATATGAAAAGAGACACAATTCATATCTTCAATTTGAGAACAAACAAGAATTTCAGTTAGTTATGAAAACAGCTAATCGTTAGAGGTCAATTATTGCCATTTTTTGGCCATGATGCAATTGCGTCATGAGAATGTATAGATTCTAAACTTTGTGCATGAATGTATTTAGCAGTAGGAAATTTCTTTAAGCAATCACGTACTACGTCTTCAACAAACTTGGAATTATTTTGGGCTTCAACTATTTTATTCGCTTCGTCAGCACGATTAAGGAATTCTTTTAGACTAGCAGAAAAACATTCATTAAGATTTAGTGCGACTTCTTCAAAGTTTATCAAAGAAGTTTGTTGTAGTTGTAAAGTAAGTATTGTTCGTTGCATATGACCTACTCCAGCTATTGCTTTACTACATGGGCAAGAAGTGATGCCTGTAAGTTTAAAGTCATAATCGAATTTTTTGTTAGGATTTAATGTAATAGATGTATCGAGAAATTGGTCATGGACCGGATATTGAAATTTTACATTAATTTGGCAATCAGGTTGTGTTTTAGTAATCTCGTCATGGATCTTTATTAGAGAATCTTCAATATAGCGACCAGTACTATGTTTTAGTGTGGATTTTATCAAGCGGCTCATGTGAACTCCTCGAGTATTTTGTGTAGAAACGCTAACTGAAAAATTAACAAATAAAGGCCCAACGTCACTTTGATATAGAGTTCTGAAATTTGAGATTCCAGCAGATACGTCTACAGATGCACTTTGATTTTGAATATCAGGTAGACCGTCAGTCGAGGAGAATTTTTTTTGTTTAGATTTGTCTAACAAATTATCAACCCAGTTATATCGTACCGGTATATTCATCATATATAAAATATAAATGCAATATTCGTCTGCTGCTAAATAGTTGATAATGGATCTTGAGTTCCCAGAATTGAGAAACTATCCAATCGGAGTTTACAAGAACGGCATAACTGACAAGGAATGTCTTCTTGTTTTTCACAAGACCAAGTTAAATTTAGAGGTACATTTAGGCGTAGAGCTTCCTCAATAACTTGTTTTTTATTTAGTTTGCTAAGAGGCATAAGTATATTGTAAGAAATTTTTCGAGAACCGTATGTAGAATCATTAGCTAAATTAGTTAGTTGATGAAAGAAATCAGTATTAGAATCAGGGAAAGAATCAATATCGTTTTTATTATGTCCGCCAACTATGGTTTCAATGCCAAGAGTTTCAGCCCACCATAGTGCAATAGAATAAAAAATTAAGTTCCTTGATGGAATATAATTTGGCGGTATATTATTTTTGTTATTAAATAATGGACTTGATTCGTTGTAGATTTCATCTTCAAATTCAGAAAGAAAATTTAGATTAATTGTTTTGTGTGAAATAGATCCAGACACATCAGAGATTTTATTACAGCATTCAATTTCTTTAACAAACCGTTTATTGTAGTTGAAAGTAATTGTGTAGATATCATAATTCATTTCTTTCATTTTCCAGAGTGCAACAGCGGAATCAATTCCACCGGAAAGTAAAATCAATGCTGAACGAGAAGTCATTAGATACTAGACCTACTCATTAGTAAGAAATGCAGAATTATTTTCATGTTCCCAGATTTGAACTTTATGAACCCAAACACGAGAATTGGTCAGTTTTTTAATCCACTGATCGACATAGTCATAAACAAATTTACAAGAGGCCTCAATTCCGGGGCCCCATCCCTGTTCTATATCCATTATATTGAGATTACATCCACCTTTCTCATGTAGTACTTTAAAGTCAGACATGAGAGGATCATCACTAGCAATAAGTAGACGATGATCCCATTGTTCATTTAGCCAGCTTTTAATTTCTTTGAGGCCTCCAAAATCCATAACCCATTGTTTATCATCGAGATTAGAACAAGTAAAAGTAATCTCTACATGGCGAGCATAACCATGTACATACTTACAGTGTCCAGTATCTTTCCATTGCCTATGACCAGTAGTTATTGGTCCAAATTTTTTCGTAGAATAATATTTCAATAAATTTCATTAGCTTAGAATAAATTATAACTATTTATTTTATTCAATAATATCAAGGTCATTAGGCATCAATGTATTAGGAAATATTGAGTGAATTTTATCTATTAATTCTTGATTGAAGTTGGGACGATGAATAAGAATAAGATTTTTAACGTTGGCTTCTTTTGCAATTTCAGCAGCTTGAATAGGAGTAGTATGTGCTGATGCGTGTGCTAAATCTGGATCGAGTTCACCGGCTTCGTGTATTAAATAATCTGCATTCTTAGCAAATTTAGATAGATCAATAGGTCGAGTATCACCAGTGTAAACAATTTTTTTGTTGTCAAATTCAATTTTATATATAAAGTCTAATATTGAGTGGTCGCCTTCCATATATTCTAATTCAAAAGGATATTTTGAATTAAGTTGTTGAAATTTAAAATATTTGTTTATATCAACATCGCCAAAATATTCTTTATAAACAGTATGAATTTGTTTTTCTAAACCAGGAGGCCCACTAACAGTTACTGTGCCTGATTCACGATGCTTAAGATTTAATAAAAAGAAGGGAAGGCCACCAGAGTGATCTCCGTGTAGATGCGAGATAAATATATAATCGATTTGATTTGGTACGAGATTTAGTTTTCTTAAGGATGAGATTGTTTGAGGTGAACAATCGAATAATATTTTAAAAGTTCCATCAAGCAAAACTGATGCATTAGCACGACCATCAGATGTAAATGCGTTACCTGTACCTAATGTGATTATTTTCATAAGATATCAGTAATAGATTTATTTTAATGAGATATCAAAGCTTTTTGGAGAAGTTTGGTTGTCATCGTCCATTTCACAAACATGGCAATTATCAACATCAAGTGAAGGTTCTAACTTTTTATGAATGTCGCATAACATTCTATTGCTTCGAATTATGCTACAAGCCTCATTGAACTTGGAAATTATATCACTTAATTCATGTTTTTCAATCATCATTGTTGTGATTTCAGCAACAATAATTTGTATACGTTCATCATCGCCAAGTGAAGTGAGATTACCTCGTGTTCCACGAAGATAATTACTAATTGCTGCTTGAGTTACACCAATTAGTTTTGCAGTATCTTTTTGACTAAAATTATATTCTTTGATTAAACGTTTTGCAACGAGAGCTCTAAGAGCAGGGACAGAAGTTTTAGTTTCAATCTCAGCAGGTAATAACATCGTATATTTGATATTAGTAATTATTGTACTTAAGGATAATGTGATAAAATTTAATTATAAGAATTTTTGATAATACTCTTTTTCGATAAGAGCAATTTCTTCCGAAGTATTAGCGTTTGAATAATCATCCAATATTTCAGAATTTAGTTCGAAAAATGTATGTCCCCATTTAAATTTCGATAGAACGAGTTCGGATTCTTGAAAATTACCAGTAATAAATAATGAGGCAGCAAGTGCCTCAGAGGATGAAAGTGTGAAAAGTTTACTATAATTAGTAGGATTTCCTGCTTGCAATATTGGAAGTCTTCTATTAATACCAGGAAATTTATTTTTAAAAACATCAGAACCTTTTTTCCATGAACAATCAATTACAACAAGACCGGAACGTAGATGTTTTTGATCTGTTTTACATAGTATATTATCAGACATAGGGTTAAGTAGTATTGAATTTTTATGAACTTGTTTTAAGGTAATCTTTTTGACTAAACCAAGTCGTACCAATTTTAATGCAGTACATTTTTTCGGATCGTCTTGATTCATATGGTAAACAAAGAGATTTGTAGTCAATATCGTCAATTTATAATTAAGTTTTAATCTTTTAATATTTTCAGAAAAATAATACAATTTAGCGTATAGAATGAAGATTGCAATAGATTTAGACGGAGTACTAGCAGATGCATCAAAGATATGGATGAGGATATTGAATGATAGATTTAACATTAAAGTTGATAAGAGTAATGTTGATCAGTGGGATTTTTGGAAAAAGATAGGTATCTCAAAAAAATCATTTGAAGAAGTATTTGATGATGCATGGAAGGAATGGCAATCGATAGATGAAACGGAGATTGGATTAAAAGAAAATATTGATGAGATAAAGGATTTTGGTAAAACAGATCTAGTAACTGCTAGAAATAAAAAAACAATGGACGATGTAATGAAATGGTTGGAAATGACGAAGATTACCTTTGATGAGATAGTTGTGGTTGATGAAAATTATTTGAAAGGAAATTTAGATTATGATGTATTCGTTGATGATTCACCAATACAAGTAATGGAAATTGCTAATTTAGACAAAGTGGCTTTAGTATATGATCAACCTTGGAATAGTCACATCATTAGTCGTAACAATTTAATTCGGATAAAAAATTTTACGGAAGTAATTTCATATATCAAAGATTCTAAATTTAGAAATCAGTAATAAAATTTTTTGTTATTAGCCCGTAAACTAAATTAATAAGATAACATTAGTCATAGTATGGTTAACGTAGATACAACATCAGCATTAGAGAGTTTCAGAAGATTTCTTATCAATAGTACATGCGCATCATATATACCTGAAAGTTATTTGTATGACCCCGAAGTTTTCCCAGAAAAAGACGGTGAAACTGGCTCTATTTATATTGAAGCAGCCGACAAAGTTACATTAAAAAAAGAACGCGATATCACTTTTATCAATGTTCGAGATGTATTAGGAATCATCTATAAGTCGAAGAGTGGAAGTACAAATCTCAAATGGCGACAAATACGTGGTAGAGGGGGAAAAGTAACAGGAGAAGCTTCAACTAATTCTTTAGTAAATCTAATTACTGCAAAAGTAATTGATCAAGATTATGCCGTAGAACTTGCCAATATTGAAAATGTTGATAATGATTCTAATAACGAAGTAGAAGAAATAGAAAGTAATTAAAGTCCTAATTCATTTTTAGTTTCTTTATGAAGTAATCGACCTAAAGTTACACGTTGAATATCATTGGTACCTTCATAGATTTTAGTGATTTGACTATCGCGAAGATATCTTTCCATAGGATATTCTGTAGCAACACCAGCGGAACCACATAATTTTATAGCAGTAAGAGATGCTCTTTCAGCAGCTTCAGTTGCATACATTTTTGCAATAGCAGCAGATGAAACGTAATCTTTTCCTTGATCTCTAAGAGATGCAGCCCAATAAGTCAGTAATCTAGATGCTTGTAATTCAGCTGTGACTTCTGCTAACATAAATTGTGGGCCCTGGAAATCCATAATTGTTTGACCAAAGGCTTTACGTTGAGTAATATATTTAGAAGCTGATTCAATAGCTGCTTGACCAATACCAACACCTTGAGCAGCTATTTCGATACGGCCATGATCATAACAATCCATTGCAACATAGAATCCTTTGCCTTCTTCTCCTAGAATATTAGAATTTGGAATTTTAGCATCTTCAAGAATTAGTTCAACAGATTTTGATCCGCGTATACCAGTTTTTGGAAGGGCATTTCCTACTGTAAATCCATCCGTGTTTCGATCTACAATAAAAGCACTAATACCCAGATGTCGTTTTTGTTCTTCCGATGTGCGAGCAAAGATTAAGAAAGTATCTGCAATATCTCCATTTGTACACCAAGCTTTTGTACCATTAATTATCCAATCATTTCCATCTTTAGTGGCTTTTGTAGAGATTCCAGCAGGATCGGAACCAGCGCCTGGTTCAGTCATTGCGTGCGCACCTATTTTCTCACCTTTGGCAAGGGGAATAAGAAATTGTTGTTTTTGATCTTCTGTGCCAAAACTTGTGAGTGGCATCGTGATTAGAGTATGAGCTACAGGTATAACAGAAACTGCACAACTTACACGTGCCAATTCTTCTATAACAATCGCCATTGAAAGATAATCCATACCAATACCGCCATATTCAGTCGGGTATGGAACTCCAAGAAATCCTAATTCGGACATTTTTTTTACTAGTGAATCGGGAATTTTGTCTTCTTCGTCAATTTTATGCGCAATAGGACCAATTTCATTATTCGCAAATTCACGGGCTAATTCTTGAATATCTTTATGTTCGTCCTTTAAGGAGATTGAGAAATCGCCAATAGTTGGATTTAAAAATTTTGTCAATTAAATTAACTTAATAAAAATATATTATAAATGTTTAATCATAAAAGATATTTTTTTCAGAACTTAGAGATATAAATAATGTAAATTATTACTTTTTATGGTTAAAGTCCGAGTTCATAAGATTAGTAGTGTATCTGATCCTGAAACTGCACAACCTGGTAAACAAATTGAATTAGTAGAAGTTCGGGATAGAACTGACTCAGGTGTAGTAGGAGGAATGGGTGGAACAGATGAAACTAAAATGGTCAAAGGAATAATTTCACAATTTCAATCAATCGGGGTCTTTCCTATGAATTCACGGGAAATGGTTCTACCAAAAATGACTTTATTCCTATCAGAAGCAGAATATGATTTATTAGCAGTTCGTTTTGAAGTGAATGATGTGTTTGAATTAATTATGAAAGATGGGGCATTTATGTTAAAACGCGCAACTGAAGGAATCTAATTATCAGATTCTTCATATTTTTTATCTAAAACACTTGAAATGTACGAGTCGGCAGTATCTGAGTTAGGACTGGTAACATCAAAAACTTTAATGTCTGTTAGTTTCCAATTCCATTCAAGTTTTTCCTTAGGAAGAATATTTTCTATCCATTTTGTTTGTTCTTGATTATCCAGATGACAGTTCGATTCATCGCATTCATGTACAAGAGTAATATTAGTAATTTTTTTGGCCATATAGTAGATATACTGTAATCATTATTTAGTTTAAGGAAGTAATTTACAAAATACTTATTACAAAAGTATCCGATAATGTTAGAAATGAAAACTCGAGAAGAAATGGTAGATGAATTAATTAAAATAAAGATTCCTACAGGATTGATTAATTATATTGCGAAAAAAGAGAGATCAGTTTTGGGTTCAGGTATGATGAATAGTTTGAATAAAATGAATGATCAAGCAATTCGATCTTTGTATTCTGCAATTCTAGAAGATAAAGTTGAAAGGGATGACTATTTGTTAATTAGAACTACAATGTGGTTAGTGAATGAATTTAAATCGGCTAAAGTCAATATAGATTATCCGGTTCCTAATATCGGGGGCTTTAAGATAGCTTGTTTAAGTGAGGATGATGAAATTCTTGTTGTTGTCGAATGTAAAATGAACCAATATGAATGGGATGAGATTAATCAATTTATTGAAAAACTCAGAATGTTAAAAGAAAGAGAAGCAAAATTGAGCCATGCTTATATTATATCTAGAAATTCAGATGTATCGGAAATTGTGAATAAATTAAAAGAAGTACAAGGGATGGGTATTGATGGTATTTTTGTGACTAAAGAAAAAAGAGGGATTGGTGGACTAGTAGGTGGCAAGCCAAATAAAATTAATTTTGCGGTGTTATTAGAGAAATCAAAAGATAATCATGAGAAAGTCTTTCCGTGAAGTTGTTGAAGAATTTAAGGCCTATAGAAAGAGAATTTTATAATAGAGATACATTAAAAGTAGCAAAAGATATTCTAGGAAAAATCTTAGTAAGAAAAACAAAGAAAGGATACATGACGGGTAGAATTGTAGAAGTTGAGGCATACAAATTTGGTGAATATGATAAAGCAAGTCATGCAAGTAAACGTTGTACATTAAGTAACCAAGCTATGTTCGGAGAAAATGGACACGCATATGTATATTTTACTTATGGAATGTATTTTATGTTGAATGTAGTTGCAAAAAAGAAGACCGATCCTGCAGGAGCTGTATTAATTCGTGGACTCGAACCAATTGATGGAATTAAATATATGATTAAAAATAGAAAAGGAAAACTTGCTAATAATTTAACGAACGGTCCTGGAAAGCTTTCAGAGGCTTTACAAATTAATAAAAAATTCAACAATCATGATTTAACAGAGAAAGGAGAACTATGTATTGTTGATTTGGAAAAACGAAAGGAAAGAATACTAACATCTGGAAGGATAGGAATTTCGTTAGATGCAGAAAAGGAATGGAGGTTCTATTTAGATGATAATCCATATGTGTCGAAATATAAGTTTAACAAGAAATAGAACATAAGATAAGACATGTGAGTCGGTGTGTAGGTATCGGTAATACTGAGGAAACTCCTCTCTCCTATCAGGAATATGATGTTGAGAAACATATCTAGAGATAGATGGCAACGGAGCAGAAACGATATCCAAACCTGTTAAAACAATGATGATGAAAATCTGAGGTTCCAGGATTAGGAATGAAACGGTCGTCCCATATGGAGCAAGGCCAAATAGAGTTTACGAATACCTGATTGAGACTCAGGTAGGCCGCTAAGCTGAATCCTACTTAAAACAGAAAGAGGGTTACAACCGAGACGCTATTAATTGATGGTAATTATATTACCATCAATTATGAATTTTATAATTGATTTTTATTAGTTAAACGTATGTTGATTTATGTTGAAAGATCCTGAATATGATATTGTAATCATAGGAGCAGGTATAATTGGCAGTGCACTTGCGAATGAATTAAGTGAAAGATTTGATATTAAAATTGCAATCATTGAAAAAGAAAGCTCGGTAGGACATCATGCAAGTAGTAGGAATAGTGGAGTTATTCATAGTGGATTTTATTATAAACCCAATTCACTTAAAGCAAGGTTATGTGTTGAAGGAAATCAACAATTAAATCAATATTGTAGAAGAAAAAATATTCCAGTTAAGAGAACAGGGACGTTAGTAATTGGAAAAGATGATGAAGAAAGAGATAACTTGGAATTTTTATTAGAACGTAGTAAAAATAATAATGTTCAAGATGTAAGAATTATCAATAAACAAGAATTAATGAAAGTCGAACCTTATTCCACGGGAAAGTTTGCATTGTATTCTCCTATGGGAAGTATTGTTGATTCAAAGAGATTAGTTCAGTCAATTGGACATGATGCAAAAGAAAATGGTGTAGACATATTACTGAATCAAAAAGTCAGAAACATAAATAGAAAAACTAATGGAATAATAATAAATACGGTAACGAAAACGGTTTCAACAAAATTTTTGATAAATTGTGCAGGAGTGTATGCTGACAATATAGCAAGAATGATGGGATTAGAATTGAATTATCAGATAATACCCTTTAGGGGAGAATATTTTGAATTGCCTAAAAACAAGTCATATATGGTAAATTCCATGATATATCCTGTTCCTGATCCGAACCTTCCATTTTTAGGAATACATTTG
>JAKUSK010000029.1 GCA_022449325.1 Nitrososphaerales archaeon
TAATCACCCTCCAGGCATCACTGTACCTGAATGGTATCTGACAGGATTGTATGCGTTTATTCGGACTGGATTTGACAAGTTCATTACCGGCGGTTTATTACCGGCACTTTTGATTGCTATGTTCCTATTTGTACCATTTATTGATCACAGTAGAAAGATTTCATGGAAAGATCGACCATTCTTCTCTGCTTTGGGGATTGCAAGTATCTCACAAGTCTTTATCACAACTATTTGGGGCTTCTATGTAAATCCAGATCCTACTAAAACTCTTGACGAACGACTATTTGTTGAACCTGTTCCGTTTTACAGTGTTTTGTTAGTTAGTGTTGTCCTCAGCTTTGTTGTTGTGTATGGTTTCTTAAAAGCACGCGCGGCTCTAACAGTTCCTGGTCAAAAAACAGTACCTACAAAACAAACTCCAATCATCTTGAATACTTTCTGGACTTATGCAGTCTTAATTTTACTGGTTATCTTTGAAGTTATACTTAATGGAATGGCATTAATGGCCTATGCAGGAGGTTTATGGGCACTTGCACTGTTTGAAACTGGAGCTATATTCTGTATATTTGGTATAATTGCACATGTTTATCGTTCCTATAATCCAAAAGTTATTGAAGCTGAAAAAGCTGCAAAGGAAGAAGCTGCTAAGGCTGCTAAAGAATCTGATGCCGCAGTCCCAACAATTACTAATTCTAAAACAGATTAGATTATAATTCTAATCTCTTCTTGGCCATTTCTGTACCGATTACCATGTTTTTTAATTTTGCAAACGATGTTTCTCTAGATCTAGTTCTTAGACCACAATCAGGATTTACGTGTACAAGATTTGGATTATCTGTCATTTTTACTGCATATAATAATCTGTCTCTGACTAATTCTGGTGATTCGACCTCGTCTACATGCACATCTAATACTCCGAGACCGATTTCCTTTTTCTCACCATATTCTTTGAACGTCTTTAAAAATGATTCATATCCATTTCTGTTAGAGTGACTTATTCCTTTATTCCATGAATCTCTATTCGCAAATTCCAATTCATATTGATGATTCTTCATTTCAAGTACTTCAGGATACATGTTTGAATAATCTTCACTGTAGCATATGTGTATTCCAAATTTCGCATTAATTCCTTTAATTGATTCATTAAATGAATCCACAACTAATTGCATTTCGTCTGGATGTGTTGTTGCCGCAGGCTCATCAATCTGAATAAAATCTGCACCTGTTTTAACTAAATCTTTAATCAATGGCCTAATTACTTTTTTTGCTAAATCAATTGTAAAATCCTCTTTTGATTTATATGCTTCATTATAAGACCAATCTGCTAGTGTATATGCACCTGTGATTGGTAATTTAATCATCTTATTCGCATTTTCCTTTACAAATAAAAACTCATCTACATGGTAAGGCCCCATATATTTGACCTTCTTTGTACAACGTCCTTTGTTGTAATATTTGTTATCCCATGATCTAATCTTTCCCGCTAATTGTAAACCTTCTATCCTTCTTATACTGTATTCATACATCTCTACCCTTCTTGCTTCTCCATCATAGATCACATCTAATCCGATGTCCTCAAATAGTTTCAAGTTCAATAGAGCAACGTCACTTCTTGCTGCTTCTTTAACATCATTTGAAACATTTTTGTCTTGCAATAGCTTGACTAACCATTTAGGTTTTCTTATACTACCTATTTCTTGAGTCGCAAGTGGAAATTTCTTCATAGTTTCATCATCTTGCTTTTTTCTTTTATTTGTTTCATTATTTGTAATTTCTTATCGGCAAATGATTCTGGTATAAATTCAAAATCCCAACTGGTTATAACTGATAGAGATTCCGGATTAAATGTTTTTTTTATATTTTTTAATTCCCGAATAATATCTGACGACTTTTCCATTTTGGTATTTTTTGCATCAATTAATCCACACGCTAAACCCTTTTTCATTTCTATTTTATCAAATTTATCAATGTTCGAAGATGTGAAATCTATGCCTATAATATCTACAGGAAACTCTTGAAATTCTTCTAAAGTATTGGATATATCCGAACCCCAAAGATTTAGACATGTTTTTGTATCTAGACCCTTGACTATTTTTTCCATTGCTTTCTTAACCATATTTAATCTATCTGCCTCTTCAATTCGTGCTAATGATGGTGAATTGAATTGTATTAATTGCACATCTTTTTTTAACGAATTGAGTTCTTTTTTAATTATTTCTGCAAATGCATTGACTACTTCTTCTTCTGATCTATAAAATTCATTTGCAGACAAGTCATAGAATGTAAAAGGATCTAATATGTCAATTTTAACTTTTGATTTGCTGGTAAATAGATCAAAACATATGCTATTTTTTAATATATTTCCTGTTGTACCGATTTTACTTTTGATTATTGGTTGACGATAAAATGTATTGTTTTCGTAATATCTAGTTAACGGTCCTCTTTCTATTCCTTTTAAATTGTCAGTAAACGGTCTTAAATTGTCATCCCAGTCAATCAATGGATCTGAAATATAATCTAGTTTATTATTTAATTGAATTCTTAATAATCTTGATTTCTCTTTCTTGAATTGCTTTTCTAATGTCTTATCGTACGATCTTGTTGACTCGATAAGTTTCTCATTTCGTGGATAAATTCCTGCACTCCAATAATTAATCAATTATGTTCTTATTGTTCTGTAAATATCTATATTAAAAGTATTTCTTCATCTATTTTAATTTGAATAAATCACTTCTTGTTACAATTCCTATTACTTTTGCCTTTTCAGTTACTACTACTGCTTCATAGAACTCTAACATTTGATATAATAATTCAACCGGTGTATTTGCATCAACTGTTGGAAATGGAGGATCCATTACATCTATTACTTTCTTTGCAAATGCTTCATTCGGCGAACCCGATTCAGATAATTCTCGTAAAATGGTTTTCTCTGATAAACTTCCTATTATGTTATTCTTATCGAAAACCGGTAATTGTGATATGTTCTTTTCACGAATCTTTTTTGCAGCGTCTTTTAATGTTTCTTTTTTATCTATACCTTTTACTGTTTTTGAACATATGCTCTTGGCTGTTCTTTTGTCTCCATCTCTTCGTTCCTGTTTCTGTAATGTTTCTATCAATATTTTTACTTTTGAATATGCCGGTTCTACTTTTTTTGCTTCCATCTTAGTAATTAATGACTGACTTACTCCTGACAGTTTGGCTAATTCTGTCTGCGTTAATCCTAGTTGCTTTCTTAACCTTACAATATCGTCAATTTCAAACATTAATTCTAATAAATAACTAAGAAAAAGATATGTCTTTTGGATAAAGATTAACTATAGTTAATAATTACTGAAATATGTTATGAAAGCGCTTATTCTCGCAGGCGGAATGGGGAAAAGACTTCGACCACTTACTGATGACAAACCAAAACCCATGATTCCTATCTCAAACAAACCTATTCTTGAATGGCAAATTAACTGGCTTAAATCCCATAATATTCGTGATATTGTTCTTTGTACTGGTTACATGGGTGATAATATCTCCGCGTATTTCGGAAATGGAGAAAAATTTGACGTGAATATTGAATATTCTAAAGAGGAAGAGCCTCTTGGTACTGGTGGAGCATTAATGCAATCGCGTTCCTTACTTGAATCACATTCCAATTTCCTTGTTATGAATGGTGATGTAATGACTGATATTGACCCTCATAGTTTAATTCAGAATCTTACAGATAAATTAATTGGAACTATTGCAGTTGTTGCCTTGAGAAGCCCATTTGGCGAAATTGAAATTCAAGAAAATGGACTAATATCTAGTTTTACTGAAAAACCAATACTTAATGACCACTGGATTAATGCCGGAATTTATTGTTTCTCAAATAATGTTTTCGGTTATTTATCTAACGTTGGCAGTCTTGAATCTGATGTTTTTCCTATTCTTGCTACTGAAAATAAATTGTCTGCAATAAAACAAAATGATATAAAATGGCGTTCTATTGATAGTCATAAAGATATAGAAGAAGCACAAAAAGAATTCGGTAATTAATTATTTTCCAATTGTTAGTGTCTTTAATTTCTTAAAATTATCTTTATTTAATATATTTCTTCCATCAAAAATTATTGGCTTCTTTTTTGATTTCTTAATTATGTATTCTTCGTCAATCTCTTTATATTCATCATGATCCGTCGAAATAATTATTATATCTACTCCTGAAATCACTTTATCTAATTCGTTACTTAACTTTACTTCTTTTGGTAATAATGGATCGTAACTAAAGAATGGATCATGAACTTTTACTTTGATTTTCTTTTTCATTAACTCCTTTACAACATCATACGTTGGCGAAATTCGATTATCTGCTACATTTCCTCTAAAACTCAATCCCAAAATTAACGCTGTTAGTTTTTTCTTATTTCCAATCTTTGACATAATTCGGTTTATGGAATATTTTGGCATTTTTTCATTCGTATATCTTCCCAATAAAGGAAAATTCATGTTTATTCCTTTGTCTATTGCTGTCTGCGTTAATAACCATGGATATACCGGAATACAATATCCTCCTACTCCTATTCCAGGCTTGTGAAGCTTACTATAAGGTTGTGAATTCGCAGCACCTCTAACTTCCCAAAAATCTATTCCTAACTTCTCACAAAATATCGATAACTCATTTGCTAATGCAATATTTACGTCTCTGTATAATCCTTCAATTAATTTCTCAGCTTCAGCTGCTTCTGTACAAGACATAATAATTGGTTTTTTTGAAGAAATTATTTCAAACATCTTATTCGCTATCATTATACTAGTTTTTCCAGATCCAGATAATATTGGCGGATAATTATTCTCTATATCACTTACTGCTTGACCTGCTGATATTCTCTCTGGATTATAAATAAAAAAGAAATCTTTTTCAACTGTTAGTTTTGTTTTATTTTCAATCAATTTAATAATTTTTGTTGAAGTTCCTATTGGCACTGTAGGAGTTATAATTATGACATCATCTTTTTTTAACCCAGTAATTATGTCATCTACAACTGCGTACAAGATTCTTAAGTCAGCTGATCTTTTATCTAATCCTACTGGCACTGATATGATTTTTATATCAGAATTTTTCGATGCCCATTTTCCATTTGAAGTTGCTATCAGTCTCTTACTGTTTATTCCCTCTACAAATGCTTCTTTTGCTTTTGGTTCTGAATTAGATATTTTCTTATTGTTTATGTCATTAACTAATTTGCTTTTTTTATCCACGGCAATGATTGATGCTCCTGCTCTTAACCATGTTGATGCAATAGCAGTTCCTACAAATCCAATTCCATATATTGATAATTTCTTAGTTCCTAATTTGATATTACTGGGTAATTCGTGTATCTGCTTCTGATTCACGAATAATATTGTGGAAACATTTTAATTAAGTTTCTTACCATCATACACCAGTTTAAAAGAGAAATGACTGTCAATAATGATAAAACTTTGTTAATTGTTCTTCCATATGGAATTGGATGGAAATCAATTATCAATGAAAAAAACCTCGAAATTCTTACTAATGCAGGATTAAAAATTATTCTTCTTTGTGAACCTAATATGGTTAATTCTACCAATCCCAACGTAGTAATTAAAACTCTCAAAAAAATTCCTCGAACAAAATCTGAAATTGCTGTTGGTTTATTGCGAAATTATGTATTTGCAGATACTTCTAAACCTCATTCTGAAACCCTTAAAATTAAGATTTCTGAATTAGATGATTCTCACCCACTTCTTTCCTTAATTCGTAAATCAATAGGTAAATTCTTTTCAAAAAGTACTATTGTTAAAAATATTCTTGCGCGATCTGATTCTGCTCTCTTTAATAATTCCGAATATGACGAATTATTTACTGATTATAACCCTGACTTCATTTTTGTTACTTATCCATTTTCATTTTATACTTATCCTATTTTGAGACATGCTAGTAAATCTCAAATTCCAATTCTTGGTTATGTTCCAAGTTGGGATAATCTTACATCTAAGTGGGAAGTTCCAGTTAAATTGAATAAATTACTTGTTTGGAATAGCATTATGAAAGAAGAAGCAATTAATTTTCTTGATTATTCCGACGAATGCGTTTCAATCACAGGTGTCCCACAATTTGACATTCATTCTAATAACTCCTTAATTATGGATCGTAAAAAATTTCTTCAAGACTTGCACGGAGATGCAAATAAGAAGATTTTGCTGTATGCTACAGGTACTGAGCAACTCTCTGATTCTGAACCATTTATTGTTAAAATGATATATGATATGATTCAGAACAATAAATTTGATCATCCTTGCCAATTGCTTTTACGAGTTCATCCACGCCGTAGTTTATCCGATTTCAAAGATTTATTTGATAAACCTGATGTTCTAATTCAAACACCTGGAAAAGAATCAAAAGAATTTAAAGATTCAGGTTATGTTTGGAACTCTGATTTCACTGATTATTCTACATTGTCTAACACATTATATCATGCAGACGTTATGATTAATGTCGCATCTACTATTACTATCGAATCTTGTTTATTTGATACTCCTGTGGTAAATATTGGATTTGACGCTAATCTCGATCCTGATTTTAATCGTTCCGTTAAACGTCATTTTCAATATTCACATTATCTAGATATTGTAGAATCTAACGGTGTAAAAATTGCTAATTCAGAACACGAACTTGGTGAATTTATTAATCGTTACCTTAATGATCCTACTCTTGAATCTACTGGACGTAACCTAATTGTTGACAATCAGTGCTCTTTCAGAGATGGTAAATCTTCTGAACGCCTGTTAAGATATATAATAGATTTTACTAAAGAATATTCAGTTTAAACTGGCTGTGTGATGATATGACAAAAAAATTTAAAGAGATTCTTGTTTCTCCTCAAACTAAAATCAAGGACGTACTGGAAATAATTAACCAAGCACCTCATAATAATCTGCCTTCTGGTATTGCATTGATTGTTGATGATTCTAATTCCTTACTCGGTATTGTTACTGATGGTGATATAAGACGTGCATTACTTGAAAATCATAATCTAAATGAAACAGTTGACGTTGTTATGAATAAATCCCCTTTTACTATTCATGAATCTGATTCTACCGATAAAACAAATACCTTATCTATTCATACTGATAAACTGAAAACAATAGATCATAATATATTGATTGTGAACGACAATAACCAAGTTGTTGATATTATAAACAAATCACAGTTAGTTCAAAAAAATACACCTTCCATTGCTGTTATTGGTCTTGGGTATGTTGGTTTAACTCTTGCAGTATCTCTTGCAGAGGTTGGTTTTAACGTAACTGGGGTAGATTCCAATGAAGAAATTGTCAAAAAATTAAATCAAGGAACTCCTCATATACACGAAATTGGCTTAGATTCTCTCTTAAAATTTCACGTTGGAAAAAACCTAAAAATTCAAACTACCTCTTCTAAATCCAATTCTGATGTCTACATTCTCTGTGTTCAGACCCCGATTGATGATAATAATGAACCAATTCTTGAATATCTTAATTCTGCCACTGAATACGTTGCAAATAATTTGTCTAAAAATAATTTAGTTATTATTAGATCTACTGTTCCAATTGGAACTACTAGAAATAATATTATTCCAATTCTTGAAAGCTCTTCTGGTTTAGATTCTACTAATGATTTCTATGTTGCTTCAGCTCCTGAACGCACTCTTGCAGGTAAAGCATTAAAAGAAATTCGAGAATTACCGCAGATTATTGCAGGGTTTAATTCCACCAGTTCTCAACTTACTAATGGAATATTTAACAAATTAACACCTACTATTATCAATGTTGACTCTCTTGAAGAAGCCGAACTGATTAAACTTATGGACAATACATTTCGTGATATGATTTTTGCTTATTCCAATCAAATTGCACTTCTTGCTGATAACTATGGTATTGATACATCCAAACTAATTCAAGCCGCTAATGAAGGTTATCCTAGAAACAACATACCTAAACCAAGTCCTGGCGTTGGTGGAATCTGTCTTAAAAAAGATCCACATATCTTAATCTCTAGTTCTAAAAATACTGGCTATATTCCAAAACTTACAGAACTTGCCAGACTTGTTAATGAAAGTATGTCCGATCACATCATCAAAAAAATCGAACGTTTCAGCGAATTACAAAATAAAGATATTTCTAAACTAAAAATATTTGTTGTTGGTTTTGCATTTAAAGGAAATCCTGAAACTTCCGATACTCGTCAATCATCTACTCTTGATGTAACTAATAAACTATCTAAGATTTCTAATAATTTATTTGGTTACGATCCTGTAGTTACTGAAACCCAAATTAACTCCTTTAATGTCAAATCTACAAGTATTGAAGACGGATTTAAAAACGCTGATTGCGTATTGATTATGAATAATCATGATTCTTATTCTAAATGGGATGTTTATTCTTTACTTTCTAAAACAAATCAACCATGTATGTTCTTTGATGGTTGGAGTTTGTTTGGACGTAAAATGATTGAAAAAATAGAATATGTAGACTATCAAACAATTTAGTTTCTAACTATTTCTCTTAATCCTAATATATTATTCATTAGATCCTCATCTGAATAATTATGCCTCTTTTTATGCGCTTCAATAATTAAATGCGGCAGATCTCTTTTTTCTTTAATCTGTAAAAGTATTTCTTTTATTGGAATGTCTCCTTTGCCCACGAGTTTATGCAAATCTTCCGACCCATCATTGTCATTAATATGCACCTCATTTACTTTATCGGCCAATGCCTTAATCATTACATTGATATAATCATCCTGTTTTAATTTCATCTTAGTATAATAAAGATGTCCAATATTCATAATTACGCCTATTTCAT
Organism: Nitrososphaerales archaeon; assembly: GCA_022449325.1. Classification (GTDB taxonomy): domain Archaea; phylum Thermoproteota; class Nitrososphaeria; order Nitrososphaerales; family UBA57; genus UBA57. Next base: position 8,839 of record JAKUSK010000029.1, read on the forward strand.
CTGGTATTTTATCGAAATCTTCCACTCTTGAAAATAAATACCTTCTTTCAGGCCGAAAGTTAAAATTTTCTATACTTAATTTAACATCTCCGTCTGCTATGTCAATTAATCTATTCAGTGAGTTGATTGAATTATTGTACGCCTCTTCATAACTAATATTGTCCTGTGAATCTAACGGAGCAAATTCCTGTTTTTGAGACAAAATGTTTGTTGCATAACCTCCATGAAACGATATATTTTTCACTCCTATGTCTTTTGCAAATTCAATATTTTTTTCTATACAATTAATACTATCTCTTCTAACTTGTTCATTTGAACTTGCAATGTTTATGTAGAAATCATCTGAAGGCAACCAAATACTCTGATGTATGGTGTAAATTACTTCATTTTCATCTCTATAATTATTCAATATGTTGACTAATTCATTATATTCGGTATTGTTTTTTCCTGCTCCAATCTGAATATATGGCTGCATTTCACATCTCATAAATATGTCGATTAATTTCTTTACTTTATTTTCAATTGATTCTCCATGATACCCATAATATGAAGTAGAAGCACCTATCATATGTTATTATTAATAACAGGCTTATATTTTAGCAATTCAATTTTAAATTATATTGACAAAAATTATTGCTGAACTTTGTCAAAATCATAATGGCGATGTAAATATTCTAAAAGATATGATATGGCGCGCAGCTGATTCTGGCGCATCACATGTCAAGATACAAACAATTTTCTCCGAAGACTTGACTTTTCGAGAACGATTTGAAGATGGTGTCACTTCTAATGGTATTGTACAATCCATTAAGAGACCTTATTCGCCTGAGTTCGAACGATTACGTAAATTGGACCTTGGATTTGATACACACGCACCGTTTATCGACGAA
>JAKUSK010000003.1:0-26667 GCA_022449325.1 Nitrososphaerales archaeon
TAGATATAGTTTTAATCACTTTGGGTATCCAGTTATCATTTTTTTGTTTTGAAGCAGTAAGTATTTTTGTATACATCTGATCAGAACCATCGAGATCAGATTTATTCACGACAAATATATCTCCGATCTCCATAAGACCTGCTTTATAGATTTGAATGTCGTCTCCTAATTCAGGCATAAGAACAATTACTACAGCATCTGTTATTTTTAATATATCAACTTCAGACTGTCCTGCGCCAACAGTTTCTACAATAATTAAATCAAGTCCCGATGCATCAAGGATAGAAAGGCTTCGACGAGTATACTTAGATAGTCCTCCAGATTTATTACCAGAAGACATACTTCGAATGTAAACATTAGGGTCAAGATTATGAGTATTCATACGCAATCGATCGCCGAGTAAAGAACCTCCGGTAATTGGACTAGATGGATCAATCGCAAGAACGCCAATTTTTTTATTAAGTTTACGATAGTTTTCAATTAAACTATTAATCAATGTGCTTTTGCCTGTACCTGGCGGGCCAGTTATACCTACAACAAATGCATTGCCAGTTTTTGGGTAAAGTTGAGAGATTATATCACCAATTTTTGGATCTTCGTTTTCAATCATAGATATTGCTTTAGCAATAGCTCTTCTATCGCCTGATAGAATAGAACTGACAAAATCATCTCTCATAGGTTAATAATTTATGTTGAGTGAGATATATAATTTTGATAACTTGGTCATTTGACGAATTTTATTTATAGAATACCGAAATGAATTAAAGTATAAGATTTTAGATTCTTATATAGGTAATAATATTGCTAGAGACCGAAAATTACTGGAAACATAAAATCAATGAACTTGCTAAGTTAAAGAAAGACAGCAATAATGAAGATGTTAAACGATGGGAAAAAGAAGTATTAGAACCATGGAATGAAAAAACCAACAACAATGAAGAATATTCTACTACGTCGGACATTGATGTAAAGACATCATATTCAAAATCGGATATTCAAACGAATAAAGATAAATCTATGCCAGGAGAGTTTCCATTCACAAGAGGTCCATATCCCAACATGTATAGAGGAAAAAAATGGACAATGCGAATGTTTTCAGGATTTGGAACTCCAGAAGATACTAATAACAGATTGAAATATTTAATAAAAAATGGTCAAACAGGATTAAGTATAGCATTCGATATGCCAACGTTATACGGATATGACGCAGATAATGATAGGTCAAAGGGCGAAGTAGGAAAATGCGGATGTAACATATCGTCATTAAAAGATATGGAGATATTATTGAAAGACATTCCTTTGAATCAAGTAAGTACATCAATGACAATTAACGCACCTGCGTCAATTCTCACCGCAATGTATGCATCTGTCGCATCAAAAAATAATATTCCTTTAAATGAACTACGTGGAACAGTACAAACAGATATTCTAAAAGAGTACATAGCTCAAAAAGAGTGGGCGTATCCGCCTAAAGATCACATGAGAATTGTTCGTGACATGATGGAATATTGTACAAAAGAAATGCCAAAATGGAATTATGTAAGCATAAGCGGTTATCACATAAGAGAAGCAGGTTCTAATGCCGCGCAAGAATTGGCATTCACGTTAGCAAATGGATTTACGTATTTAGAATTAGGTCAGAAAGCAGGACTAAAAACTGAGGAATTTGCCCCTAGACTGTCATTCTTTTTCAATTGTACAATGAATTTCTTTGAAGAAATAGCGAAATTTAGAGCGGCACGAAGAATATGGGCCACTGTATTAAGAGAAAAATATGGAGTTGAGAAAGGACCTGCTTTAGCATTAAGATTCCATACTCAAACTTCAGGAGCTTCTTTAACATGGCAACAACCAATGAACAACATAGTAAGAACAGCAATTGAGGCATTAGCTGGAGTATTGGGAGGTACACAATCACTTCATACGAATTCATTTGATGAGGCATGGGCACTTCCTACTGAGCAAGCAGTAAAAGTTGCACTCAGAACACAGCAAATCATTGCAGAGGAGACAGGAGTAATTCAATCTGCAGACCCACTAGGAGGTTCATATTATTTAGAACATCTAACAAACGAACTAGAAGAAAAAGCATATAGATATTTTGAGAAAATTGATTCTTTAGGAGGAGTAATTAGTGCAATCGAAAAAGGATATTTACAAAAAGAAATTGCTGAAACTGCATATCAAAGTCAATTAGCAATAGAAAAAGAAAAAGAAGTCGTTGTAGGTGTAAATAAATATACTGAAGAAGAAGAAGATAAAATTGAAATATTAAAAGTAGATGACGAGGCACAAAAGATTCAAGTGAATCGATTAAAACAACTAAAAAAAGATCGAGATAACAATAAGGTTAAAGAAGCTCTTGACAATCTGAGAAAAGCTTATGAAAATAATGATAAGAATTGTATGTACGAGACAATAAAGGCAGTGCAAGCATATGCTACATTACAAGAAATTGTAGATGTAGGCAGAGACGTGTTTGGTGAATGGAAAGAACCTCAAATATTTTAAATGGTAATCACAAAATGTCTAGAAAAATCAGAATATTAGTAGCAAAACCAGGATTAGACGCACATGACAGAGGTGTTTTAGTTTTATGCAGGGCATTTAGAGATGCAGGTATGGAAGTAATATATAGTGGATTACTTCCAACTCCAGAACAAGTCGCAAGTATTGCAATTGATGAGGATGTAGATGCAATAGCATTGAGTTTGCATAATGGAGCCCATTTAACTGCATTTCCAGAAGTAAAGAAGTATTTGGAAGAAAAAGGAGCAAATGAGATAGCAATAATTGGAGGAGGAATAATACCTGAAGAAGATAAAGAAGAATTGGAAAAGAATGGAATTACGGGGAATTTTGGTCCTGGAACGTCAATGGACACCATAATTGAGCATATAAAAAAAGTTACAAAAAAATAGTCAGAATTAAGGAACTGCAATCCGAGCGACAATAAAATCAAAAAAAACTTAGGGATGTCAGATAGTTATGTAATAGTAATTAATTATAACTTTCCAAGTCTTCCAATAAATCTTTCGTATTCAAGAAGTAAGACGTTGTCATCTATAGTCGTGTAAACAGTATAGTTTCCTGGTAAATAATAATTTTTAGTTTCAATCGAATTAAAAGAATCATAATCACTAAGATCTATAGAATGAATTCCAGAAATCATATTTATTAAAGTGACATATTTAACATCAATATTTTTTCCATTTCCTTCAACAGTAAAAATAGAAACTGGAACTTCGTGTACAAAAGATGAATTATGAAGTTGATCAGGAGGAATACTTCGAATATTGGATTCCAAATCAGAAGTATATTCTGTACTTAAATTAATTGCATTAGCGCGTAAAGAGAGAATAAAAATAGCAAGAACTACAAATAGAATTACAGAAAAATTTTTCTTGTTAAGCTTGTTAATTAGTATATTACCTTTGTTTAGAATAGAATCAATCATATCCTAACCTTCGAACAATACTCTCCACATATCAAGTATGTTAATAGGATACGAGTAATAAGGCCATTCGTATAATGATTCTGAAATATCTTCAAATGGAATAAAGAATTGAGCATCTCCGAAAATATCATCTACTATTTCTGCATTAGTAGACGGATAACTGCCGTAAATTGATGCAATTTGTATTTGTGAATCGTCGGAAAGAATTTCGTCAATCATCAAAGTAGCTGCAGCTTTATTTTGAGAATTAAATGGGATTGTTGCATGAACGCTAGTTCTTACACTGCCTTCAATGCCGAAATATACTTCAATCTCATCACTAATTTCCCCTTGAATTGATTCAAGTAGAATTGAACCGTATCTGAAATATCCAACCAAAACCTCTTCTTCATCAAAGACTTCAAGAATTGAATCAATTTCAAGTTCTGGTTCAATTTCGCCAATTAACTCGTCCATTTCTTCCATTTCAGGTTCGTCCTCAATTTCAAAATTCAACAATTCAGGCCATTCTGATTCCAATGAATTGTCGTAAAATGATTGATAATAACCAGAGCTTCCATAGTGAAGAACAGTATTTACAACCAATGCAGTGCCTGCTTTATCGTCAACTGGACTAGGGAAAAATACTCCTTCTACTTCTTCCTCGTCGTCATCGTCATCGTCGTCATCATCATCTCCACTGCCAGAACCGTCATTATCATCATCATCGTCGTCATCATCATCATCTTCTCCAACTAAGCCTAAGTAACAATATACATTTTCAAATTTGTAAAACTCATCAGTATTATACATATACGAATATACATCAAACCACAAAGTTACACCTGATCCATCATTATCAACTCCTGCAATTTTCGATTTTATTACTTCATCAGTGATTGGACTGCTAGAGATATCAGAAATTAGATTTCCGGTTTGAGAAAATGTAAGTTGTTTTTCAATTAAACGTGCAGTTGCTTCGTCATTAAGAATAACTAAATCAAAAGCGCCAGAAGAACGTCCAGAAACTTTTTCATTAATCAACTGGGTTTGTATTCTTGACCAATGCCCCGTAGTAATTTCTACATCAATACCATATTTTGAAGAGAATTCTTTATCAACATAATTAAAGAAAGAGTCATCATAAATCTCCTCATCTACAAAGATATGCAAGCTTCCAGATTCTTTTGCCAAGGAAATTAATTCATTTTCTCCCGATGGAAGAATATCAACATCCTCAGATTGGCCTAAAGAAAAATAAACTACAAGACTTCCGATTAAAAGAACTAGTGCTACTAGAATTGCTATTTGATTACTTCGAGATTGCATCATTCTGCAGCACCAAGTGTAACTCCCCTAGCAAGGTATCGTTGAACTGCAAGTGAGAGTAGAATTGCAGGAATAATAGCAAGAGTGCCACCTGCATTCAATTCATCAAATTCGAGGATTTTGAATGATTCAATAGATTCAGAGAATCCAGACCAGACACCACGAGAAACGGTTTTTGTAACAGCTCCTGTTAAGAATAGAGCATAAAAGAATTCATTCCAAGTACCAACAAAAGCAAATACTGCAGCTGCGGCAAGTCCTGGTAATGCCAAAGGAAGTGCAACTTTACGAAGAATATAAGAATCAGAAGCGCCAGACATAAATGCAGCCTCAAAGATCTCTTTCGGAATATCCTTGAAGAAACCTCGCATCATCATAGTGATTATTGGTAAATTAATAATCAGATAAACAAATGCCATTCCTCCATAAGTATCAAACAATCCAAGTCTTCCGTAGATAAGGAAGAATGGTAATAATACAGCAAATGGAGATATAGTTCTCATAGCAAGTAATGCATAAGTAATGAATGCCTTTCCACGAAACTTGTACAGTGCTAATGTAAAACCTGCAGGAAGACCAGCAAGAATTGCAACCAATACACTCGATACAGCAATTATTACACTGTTAACTAATAATCTTGGATAAGCTTCTATTCTAAGAGCCTTCTGATACTCGATAGGTGAGAATTTTATTCCGCCTTGGCCTTGGAAGAATTCTCCAACAAAACTTGCTCCACGACCTGAGAATAGAGGTCCGATGTCAACACGAAATCCTTCTTCAACCATGATTGATATAGGCCATAATACCCACAGTGCTGCAGAAACTAATAACAGATAGCGAATATATCTCGAATTACTTTTTTGACTTTTATTACTTTTATTTTCACTCATCATTCATCAATCCATTAAACTAGAAGATCTCCTCAATACAAGGGCGCAAGTAGTCAGTGTAACAACCAACAACAATATTGCCATTGCAGTTATTTGTGCAATAGGGAAATCATATAAAGTGGAGGAAAACATTTTCCACATCAAAACACTCACTGTATCAACAGGAGCTCCAAGTTCAGCATCTTGCCCAAGCCAAAAATTCCACGAGTAAGGTACTTCAAACATTCTAAATGCATCCGCAGTTCTAAGAAGCAAAGTAACAACAATTGCAGGAGATGCAAGTATTGCAGGGAATGTAATTTTTTGGAATTTAGTAAAGGAAGAAGCCCCCATTACGTCGGCCGCTTCAAATTGTTCTTTAGGAATTGAACGAATTACTGCAACAGTAACTAACATAAAGAGTGGCGCCCAGATCCAAGCGTCAGAAAGCATAATTATAGAATAATATGTAAAAGGTTTAGAAGTATCGATATATGTTCCAAGTGACAAACCATAATACAACAAAGTATTAAGATCGTCAAAAAACGAATTTGGAGACCATAATACTCCTGTAACAATAGGAGCAACAGCAATTGGAATTACGAAAATCGATGAGAACCAGGTTCTTGCTTTTGGACCCGAGCTAGTTATCAATAATCCAAGAAATATTCCAACAATAAATTCTATAAAAACCGAGCCAAAGACAAGTAATAATGTTACTTGAATAGCTCTCCAAAAAATAGAATCAGAAAGAAGACCAATATAATTTTGAAATCCAACAGGAGTTTGTGAAGGATTAACTAATGAGAATTCAGATAAACTCAATAAAAAAGACTGAAAAACTGGACCTACAAGTGCTAAGAAGATTATCAGTAGACTAGGAACCAGAAAGATATAAGGAACTCTCATTATATTCACTTAACATATTTACCATCATCAGAGAAAAATCTCAAAGAATCGTCAGAAAAGTCAAGATTGACATCAGCGCCAACAGAGTATTTTGAATCATTTGGAACTTTAACCTTCATAACGGATTTTCCTACCTTTACATTAAGGATTTGACTATCTCCAAGATATTCTATAGATATTACAGAACCTGTTAATTTGGATTTTTCAGAACTTACGGTGATATTTTCAGGTCGTATTCCAATAACACTGGCACCTTTTTTAGCAGATATTGAATCACCGAGATCGGAGGAATTAGCAAGATTCATAGCAGGCATTCCAAGGAATGAACCAATCCATGAATGATTTGGAGTATTGTATATTACTTCAGGTTTGTCGACTTGGAGTAATTTTCCATCTTTAATTAATGCAATACGATCGGCCATAGACATTGCTTCAGTTTGATCATGTGTAACATAAATGAATGTGATTCCCAACTCTTTATGTAATTTTTTAATTTCAGCACGTAATTCGGCACGCAATGAAGCATCAAGATTAGACAAAGGTTCATCCATCAAGAAGATTTTAGGTTTTTTGATAATTGCGCGACCAAGAGAAACACGTTGTTGTTCACCGCCACTTAGTTCACCAGGTTTTCGATCTAAAAGACTTTCAATTTGTAACATGGAAGCAATTCTTTTTACTTCGTCATCGAGATTTTCAGAATCTTGACCAGATGCACGTATAGGAAAAGCTATATTATCATAAACACTCATATTAGGAAACAAAGCAAAATTTTGGAATACCATAGATATATTACGTTCTCGAGGAGAAACATCGTTCACTAATTCATTTCCAAAATATACTTCTCCGCCAGTAGTTTCTTCTAAACCTGCAATGAGTCTAAGTAAAGAAGATTTACCACTTCCAGATGGACCAAGAATAACAAGAAATTCTTTATTATTAATTTCTAAATCAACCTGATCAACAGCGTCTGTTTCTGCGTTAGTAAATCGTTTTGAAACTTTCTTTAGTGTTACGGAAGACATGAAATAGTAAATAAAGTTCATCTATATTAAGATTATCTTAATTATTATTATAATTCTTCATAGATGAGATACTAATAGTAAAAAAAAAAGTGTCCGGAGAAACATAATATGAATTGTATCGCGTAAAGGTTGTTGTTAACAGTGTGAATTAACAATAAAGCTTAATCAGAACTGGAATTAAAAAATTGTTTATCTACAATTGATTAAATTTAATGAATAAAAATAATAAGAGTGGAAACTATTTCTGTTCCCATTCTTGATTAATTTCTTTAACTACACCAGCAGCGATGGTTGTACCCATATCTCTTAATGCAAATCGTCCCATTTGTGGAAATTCACCAAATGTTTCAAGACATAATGGTCTCAATGGCTGAATCTTTACAATTGCTGCATCGCCAGTTTTTAGTGCTTTAGGACTTTCTTCCAAAACACCACCAGTTCGAGCATCTAATTTAGAAACTAACTCAGTTATAGTTGCTGCAGCTTGTGAAGTGTGCGCATGTATAACAGGTGTATAACCAGGGGCAATAGCTGTAGGATGATGTACTACAATGATCTGTGCAGTAAATTCTTTAACAACCTTAGGTGGATTATCTGCAGGACCAATTACGTCACCACGACGAATATCCTTCTTATCTACACCACGAAGGTTAAAACCAATATTATCACCTGCTTTTGCTTCTTGCATTTCAACATGGTGAGATTCAATTGATTTGACTTCAGCACTTGCGCCACTAGGCATAATAACAACTTTTTCGCCTACCTTGAATGTACCAGTTTCAACACGGCCGACTGGAACTGTTCCAACACCCGTGATTGAATATACATCTTGTAATGGAAGTCTCAATGGTTTATCGACAGGAGGAGCTTCAACTTCGAAATCATCAAATGCTTCGTAGATAGTCTTACCATCATACCATGCAAGGTTTTCTCCCTTGTTGATGAGATTGTCACCCTTCCATCCTGAAACAGGGATAATAGGAGTCTTTGCCAAGTCCCAACCAACACCTTTGAGTAATTTTTCAACTTCAGCTTTTACTTCTTCATATCGTTCTTTTTTATAACCAACTTCATTTGCGTCCATTTTATTAATTGCAACGATCATTTGCTTGACACCCAATGTTTTAAGTAAGAAACAATGTTCTCGGGATTGACCGCCAACACCAATAGCAATTTCTGTTTCTCCTGGTTTACCAGAAACACAAAGTACTGCAGCGTCTGCTTCAGAAGCACCAGTAATCATATTTTTAATAAAGTCTCTGTGTCCGGGAGCATCAATAAGTGTAAAATCAAACTTTGGTGTTTCAAATTTCTTAAAAGCTAAGTCAATAGTGACACCACGTTCTCGTTCGTCTTTCAAATTATCCATAACCCATGCGTACTTGAATGTATCACCTTTACCAGTTTTTTCAGATTCTTCTGCAAATTTGTCAATAGTACGTTCGTCAATGACTTTGAGGTCAACAAGAAGGTGACCAATTATAGTAGATTTACCTTGGTCTACGTGACCTGCTACAATCATATTAAGATGGGGTTTTTCTGCCAATATTATTACCTAATGATTCAGACCAATCTTTTATATTTATGCCTTTTCTTCTTTGAGGAGATTTAATCAAGTAAGAGAAAAATCTGAACCGAAATAAAATGGTCCCGCGGGTCGGACATTCATGGATTTTCATCCAATTTGAATTCGTCGAGTATTAACTCTCCGACGACAGTCCGGTTCCTGTGTGCTTGGCAAACTGTTCGGATAAGCCAAGGCTTAACCCTACAGCCGGAAGCTTTTGGCAATATTTCTACCAAGCTGAGCTACCGCGGGCCTGCGGAATATCATAAGATAATACCGCGGGTGCGAGACCGAAATAATAAGGTAAAAGAAAGAATAAAAAAGTACCGAAAACATCACATTAACATGGACGAAAGTTATAAAAAACTAGATAATAAGGAAATCAATACGGAATTATCAAAATTAAACAGTTGGGAATTAGATAATGATCGAATAAGAAAAACATTTGAATTCAAAGACTTTGGTGATGCATTTGCATTTATGACAAGAATGGCAATAGAAATTGAAAGAATTAATCATCATCCAGAATGGTTTAATGTATACAATAAAGTCAAAGTAGAACTCACAACTCATGATGTTGACGGATTAAGCATGTATGATTTCAAATTAGCAAAGATAATGGACAATTTTGAGAAAGTCGTCCTAGAATAGACATGAATGAAAAAGAAGTTGTTGAAAAGGCCATAGAATATGTAAATCTTTTTGGGTATATACAATGGCATGAACTTAGATCTATAGAATTTAATAATGAATCTTCTATTTGGAAAGTAGTATTTTCTGCAAAGCAAAATGAGACAGAGGAAATAATACCTTACAAATTAGAAGTAAATAGTTTATCCGGAGATATTGCAAATTTACAAATGATGGAAGATTAATGTCTAAAATGACAATATCCAAAAGGGTTAAGTATTCAAGATTATTTTATTATATTGTTCAAAATGGGTAAAGTATCTAGAACAATTATGATGGAAGCACCAGTAGATGATGTTTTCATGTATTATGCAAGACCAGAACATGTTGCAGGTCATTTTCCAGAAGAAGCAAAGATGAAAGTTATTCCTATAAAAATAACTGAAGGATGGGGAGTCGGCACTGTAATGAGAATAATTGGAGAATTTGGTGGAAGAACTATGCAGTGGGATAGTATAACATGTGAAGTCACTAAAAATAAAAAAATTGTCTCAAAAGCAATGAATGGTCCATTTAAAAAGAACGTAATTACAGTTGAATTTAAAGAAATTAACGATAGTACAGAAGTTACATTTGAAGCAGATTATATTTTACCGCAATCTATAATCGGAATAATCATTGATCGATTACATGTAAGAAAACAAGTAATCAATGGAATGGATTCAAGTCTTCAAGAAGTTAAAAAATCAGTAGAAGAGAAACACAAAGAAGCTGTTAAAGAAGTAACAATAGAATCAAAGAATTAGAAAATAGGGAATCTAAAGAAAACATCTAACAACAAAGCAATAAAGATTATCGCAAGATATGGACTAGAAAATTTAAAGGCGGTAAGAGCGATTTTTTTATCTGATGGATTTTGGAGTAATTTAATATTCGTGTATAATAATAGTGCTCCAAATATTACAGAGATTACAAGATAAACATATCCAAAACCAAATAGAAGAAAAACCAAGGAAAATGGAATCAATAAAAGAGTGTTAATAACAGTATAACGGGCGGCTTTTAATTTACCAACAACAACAGGTAACATAGGAATTCCTGCTTCTGTATAGTCATCATCTTTCAATAGAGCCAATGCCCAGAAATGAGAAGGAGTCCAAACAAATACTAAAATTCCCATTAGAACAGCAACAATGTTAAGTTGACCAGTAATGGCAGTCCAACCTGCAAAAGCAGCAGCACTACCTGCAAAGCCTCCAATTACAATATTCCAAGTAGTTCTACGTTTAAGCCAAATAGAGTAAATAAAAACATAGAAAAATGAACCTAAAAGTATCATTCCAGTAGTTAATAGATTAAGAAAAATAGTAGAAACGACAGCGGCAAGACCAATCATAACAATTCCATAGGTAAGAATAACATTTGCAGAAAGTTGTCCAGTTGCACTAGAACGATTTTTCGTTCTTGCCATTTTAATATCTATGTCACGATCAATATAGCAATTTAAAGCAGCAGAACCTGCAGATGAAAGAGTTCCAGCAATTAAAAGGCCGACCACTATTGTAAAACTAATAGGATTTGTAACGTAATTGGGGTCATAATAAGCAATCAATAAGGCCGAAATAGCAACAAAATCAAGAAGGTAAATAATAGAAGGTTTGGAAACTTCGATAAGATTAGAGAGAAGATTTCTAGAATTTACGTCTATGGGATTAGATGACATTCGGGTTATTTCACTCTGATGGAATTACAAAGAATGATTGCCAGAGAAGGTAAGCAATTCCAAAAATAAGAAAAGCAACAGTTAATGTCAATATAATTTTTTTAGAGCCTAAATCAGGATCGGCATGTTGGTTAGAATCAGTCATTAATACAAACATTGTAAATATAAGATTGATTATGTTAAGCATCATTGTTTTTACCTAATTACCGATTATTAAATACATCGATTATTTAGGTGTAGAATTAAAGAAAGTTTTTAGAATCAAAAGTATACACAATAAATCAATCCCCACCATCATAATTATCATCCAGAATCCTGAGGTCATTTGAACAGATAATGGATAAGTTTGATAGATTTGTGAATCACCTCCAGCAAGAAAGAAACCCAATACTCCCATTGTTTTGTCAATTGATAAAATAAAGACAAGTAATTGTATGCGAGAGACCATTTTGAAGCTAGAATACAAAAAGATACCCGAAAGTATAATACTAAAATGCATAAGCACATGGGTATTGAAATCAACAATTGCTGAATCAAAATTAGAAGGTATATGCCAATAAAATAAGGTGGTAATAAAAAGTAAGCCAGTAATCAAACCGAATGGATTGAATTTGTTATTTAGCGCAAGATAATTTGAATAATATTTTAATATTCGTAATCGATAATTTGATGAACTAGATTTGAATGATTTAATAATAGAATCAAAACCAGATGCATTAAGAAATCCTATTGCAAGATATAGTAAATGTTCAATCATTATATGGAAAAATAGATTTTCGACTTCGAAGCGTTCTAAGGTAGGAGAAGTTAACAATAAGATTAAGGAATTAGCGAGAATAATTTGTAAGAGTCCATCTTGTAACAGGTTTTGTTTCTTATTTCGATTAGTATAAGACTGCATGTTTCATAATTAATTAGGTTTGATACGATATTAAAGCAGTAATAATAGAAAATCCAAATAATGCTGTAGAAACAGCTAAATGTATAGTAACGATTGCAGGGTCAAGAATTGAAGTCACTGTAAGCATTCCAATATAGGCCTGTATGGTTACTAAAAAGAGAGTTATTCCAGATGTAGCAACAAGATAGGTATTATCTCGATATGAACGATAAGCGACTATAAATGTACCAAGTATAAGAAAACCAACAATCATTGCAAGATAACGATGAGTCATTTCAATCAATACAGAAGTAGTAAAATTAGGGAGTAATTCTCCGAAACATAAAGGCCAATCAGGACAGGCCATACCAGAACCACTCTGGGTAGTAATTCCGCCAACAACAATTAAGATGTAGATGCCTATAGCGGATGAAACTGAAAGAGTCTTTAATGGATTCATTGATTACTGATCAGGCCATTCTTTCATGCCATAGTCGGCGAGTTTCCAAGGATCTTCTTTATTTTCTACTGCAGGGCCATTATACCAACTAGTTAACATATTATACAAGAATACAAGAGCGCCAAATGCAATTAAGACTGCGCCAAAGGATGCTGCGACATTTAGAGTAAAGAACTCAGGAAGATATTGATAATATCTTCTAGGCATTCCTTCAAGACCTAAGAACAACATAGCAGTGAACAGAATATACACACCGACAGTAGTTAAAGCAAAGTGAAGTTGGCCGAGCATTTCATTGTATTTACGACCAGTCATATATGGGAAGTAATAATAGATTCCTGCGAAAACAGCTTGAGCAGAAACTCCAAAGAGTACATAATGTAAGTGACTGACGACGTAATATGTATCCTGAAGTTGATAATCTAATGGGATGTTTGCAAGAAATACACCCTCAACACCTTGAATGATAAAACAGAGAATAAAGCTTAAACTGAAGAGCATAGGAGTACTTAGTTTAAGTTTACCTCCATACAAAGTTGCTACCCAATTAAAGATTTTTACTCCTGACGGTATAGCAATAGCCATCGTCATGAACATAAATGGTACACGAGCTGTAATAGACAATCCACTTGTCCACATATGATGTGCCCAGACACCAAAGCCCAAGAATCCAATCAATGCAGTAGAAACTGCAATAGAACTATATCCAAAGATTTCTCTTCTAGACATTGCAGGCAATATTTGAGAAACCAATCCCATACCAGGTAAAACCATGATGTAAACAGCAGGATGAGAATAGAACCAGAACAAATGTTGCCACATAATAGGATCTCCTCCAAGTGCAGGATTAAAGAAACCCGTACCTAGATTTCGATCCAAGAGTAATAAAGTTAAAGCCATAGCGAGAACAGGTGTAGCAAGTGCTTGTAGAAAAGCAGTAGTAAGTTGAGTCCAAACAATAAGGGGCATGTTTCGATATGTTACACTAGGAGCACGCATTTTCATGATTGTTACAATGAAATTCAGTGCGCCGATAATAGAAGAAGTACCCAACAAGTGAAGACCAAGTATAGTCATATCCATTCCCCATCCTTCAACAAAAATTGAGAGAGGAGCATATGCAGTCCAACCTACGTTTGGCATTCCTGCCCAGATAAGGAATCCAGCAGGAGGTAGCATCCAGAAACCTAAGGCATTAAGTTTTGGAAAATACATATCTTTAGCCCCAATATATTTTGGAACAAGATAGTTACCAAATCCGGCCCATGCAGGAATTACAAACAAGAAAATCATACTGACGCCATGAATCGTGAATAAACTAGAATAAGCCTCTGGTGCAATAGAACCACCTCGGGTTAAACCATAACGAACAAGTAAGGAAGCAAAACCACCCATAAAGAAAAAGAATAAAGAGAAAACGAGATACATAATACCGATATCAGTATGATGTGTGGTAGTAAGAATAGTCTTCCAGCTAGAATAGAAATTCTTATGTTCGTGTTGCGTAGTTTCTTTTTTAACTTCTTTAATTTCCATATTTCATCATTCCTCAATAATAAATTTAGTTCTCATACCACCATGATATGCTCCACAGAATTCTGCGCATTGAATCCAATATTCCCCAGGGGTTTCAGCACTAATAACTTGAATCCTAGTCTTACCTGGAATTATATCAACTTTAAATCCCATTTCTCTAACATAAAAGCTATGAATTACATCAGTGCTTTCTAATTCAAGTCGAACGACTTCCCCATTCTTTACTTTAAGTTCTCCTGATTCTGAACCATCAGGATAAATAAATTTCCAATACCACTGACCTGATTCAACTTTAACGACATAATCAGGTTCGCCATAATAATCAGGATTATCTAATGCATCCAAAACAGGAAGTGCCATTACGGCCAAGCCAAATAACAAAACAGTAGCTCCAGCAATTGTTGCCCATTCTAATTTTTCTAAAGTATCCATAATTATTCAAGTCCTGCAGGTTGTGTCCTGTCCCAGAATTTTAGTATGAGATAGAAGAATGTTCCTATAAATAAAGCGGAGACAAACATTCCAGCAACATATACAACATCATAATATGATTTGATTAAAGCAGCACGAGCGTCAATAGGATCTGGATACCAAGAGACCAATAATCCGCCACCGATGATAAACAATACTAAAAAGGTTACAAGAATGCTAAATGCCCAGACAATTCGATCAAAAGTTGAAAGTATCCCCATTGTTATGACAAATTTTAGTGCATTGATTTAATATATTAGGTTTTCTTCTTATTCCAGATTTGGGAAAGTTATTTAAATCGATTCAAGAGCATGGGATCTGGTTTAATTACTTTTTTTCTGAGTCGTTTTTCATACAATTTTGGCCCATAAAATATGTTCAGATAAGCAATAATTTGCATACTTGCATGGAAAACTAGCATAGTAGTAAAGGAATACGATAAAACAACCAGCATAACTATTCCGGTAATAAATGCAATGACGTGTATTATGACAGCAAGAATCATGGAAAATTTTCGGTATTTAGAGACTTTGTCGGAAATTTGTTGTTTTCTCATTTCTTCTAATTCAGCTAAATAAGTAGAATGATTCATTATTTTCTTAAGTGTGTAGAATTAATAAAAATGTTAGGTTAAAAAAATAGTTATATGTGTTTATCAACATAAAATTTTTGACTTTAAGATGTCAGATAATGAAAAGAAGGTAGAATTTGAACATCATGTAGATACTGGTGAAGTACATTCATACATGCCAGCGTTAGTAGGTTTAGGATCTGGAGTATTTGTTGCTGCTGGAGTAATTTTCATGTTGAAAGGTTTTTCATTACAGCTAGGAGCAGGATTAGTTGGATTATTTGTATTATTAATATTTGCATTCTTAGGAGGAGAAATACCAAGATGGCCAAAGATTACAAAAGAATCGGAACAAATGGTAAAAGCAGGAGGTACGCAAGGAGAATTTCACGACATAGGAGATGTAGGATTTCCAACTGCGCTTTTTATTCTTTCGGAAATTGCGTTTTTTGGTGGAGCGTTTATAGCATATTTCTATTTAAGATCAGCATATGCAGTATGGCCACCAGAAGGAATACATCATTTAGATGTGGCAATTCCAAGTATACAAACTGCATTATTAATTGTCAGTAGTATAATGATTGAATGGTCTACAGCAGCAGTTAAAAAAGGAAATCAAACTGCAGTAAAATTAGGTTTTCTCGGAGCAGTAATTCTCGGTTTAGGATTTGCAGTAATACAAATGGGTTACGAATGGCCGCATCTTCTTAGAACAGGTGAACTAACACCACAAGATGGATTGTTTGGAGCTTCGTTCTTTGTACTTACAGGTATTCATGGAGTTCATGTAATAGCAGGAGTTATTGCGAATGCAGTTGTAACAATTAAAGCATTTAGAAATCAATTCGATGAAAAGAATCATGGATTTCTAGAAGCTGCAGGAACTTATTGGCATTTCGTACACATTGTTTGGTTATTTTTGTTTGCGTTTTTGTGGCAAGATGGTTTATCTTATTTTCAGGCGGCGATAGCATAATTTGGCGAAAGAAGCTAACCCATTAAAAGGAATTGTCAACATACCTAGATTTGGTTTATTTGTAATTACTGCAGGTATAACTGCGGCAGGAAGTTTAGGATTACCTGAAACTTCAATTTTGAGTCTATTACCCGCAAACATACTCAATGTAATAGATGCGTCAGGAAACGTAGTAGCATCAGAAAAAATGCATATTTTATTAACAATTATTCCAGGTTTCATGTTAGCTCCATTCATTTCATTCTTTGGCATGGCAGCGATATTTGGGATTACACTTGGACATCTTGTTATCGCTACTACATCAAAAATTGGAGCAGTAGATTTGCTTTCCCCGTTATTTACATTTTTAGGTCTATTCTTCATTAGACAATACAAAAGCCCTGGGAATTTTATAGGTCCATTAATATTCGTATTAGTAACTTCACTATGGCTTTCATATGTAGGATTTTCAGTCACAGGATTGGATATGTTGCCAATAATGCTATTCACATTATTATCTCAAGCAGGAATAGTGGCAATAGGATATGTATTCTACTTGATTGCAAAACAAGTAAAGATCTTCAATTAGATTTTGATTGAATACGACGTTTCTTTATAATATTAAAAACAAGGTATAATCCTAAAAAAATCATTCCAAGTCGAAGAGCTTGAACCAGAAGACTAGAACTGTCTAATGCAGGAAATGGAAATAGCAGACCTGTAAATAAGAAAGACAATGCAAATGTGAAATTAAACGGATCTAACCAATTTCTTGCCAATATGATATTTAACAAGTTAATAGTAATTAGCCTTTACTTTTTAAATGATGCAATATAAAACATCGTTATTGAAGTATAATTACGAGTGGTTAATTTTGGGACTCGTGATAATAATTGGGAGTTCGATATCTTATACAGCTATAATAAACAATTACTTTCAGAATCTTAACAATTTAATTCAGTATGTAGGAGTATTATACATATTCAGTATCGTATTGGGATTATTGATGATATCAATACAAATTCAAAAGGTATTGATGAGTCAAAGAGAAATCAAATTAAATAATAATGTAATTCCGCTAGGGCTAATATCACTCACATACGATCTTTTTACAAAAGCAAAATACAGAAAAATATTCATTATTTCTTCAGTAATATATGTAATAATTTTTTCTGTAATTTCAGGAACAATTGTCTATCAACCGGAAATAATTTTCTCAGAAGCATACGATGTATCAATACCATCAATCAAAGTAGTTTATTGTTGTGGTACTCTTGGTCAATATCCTAATGCAGCAATATACATAACAGAACATGTAGGATTGATGGTAATACCACTCAGTACATTGTTGTTAATTTTAATTTCAGGTTTAGTTGCATGGAATGTGATGTTAATCACGTTTGCGTTAAGCAATAGACCAAAAAATAATGGAAAATGGTTATTTAGTCAATTTCTGCAAATAGGGGCATTTACAGGTTTATTTACTGCGTGTCCGACTTGTGCAGGTCTAATATTAACGAGTGTATTACCCAGTTCAATTGCAGTTTCGGCAGTTACAGGAACTATGTTATTATCATTATCGAACGTTGTTTATCAGCAGATTTTTCTAGTAATAACATTAGGGCTATTAATTGGATCGCCGTTGATTTTAATCAGAAATATAAGAGAGTTATTTGAAAATGGCTGTATTATTGAAAAGACATCCATAATTTGATAAATTTAACAAGAAAGTAAGGTTTTTATTTTCATAGATGCATGATTTTTTATGGATTGGGAAGTACTATTTCCAGCACTGGCATTTACAATTACTGGTGCTTTTGGAATATGGGCATCGTTTGATACTAATTTTCTATTTCCGGCAGAGACGTTTATTCAAGGTCTTCATGCGACATCCATGTTTGTATTAGCTTTAGGGCTAATGTTACTTCCTGGAGGTTTATTTAAAGGTGGAACTCCACGCCCCAGAGGAGCAGGTTTAGCAGTAGTTGTAACATTATTGACAATGACTGCAGCATTAGGAATTTTATTCGTAATCCTAAACTTCTAATTAAATGATAAAGAATATTTTTAGAGAAATTTTTCCAAAATATTGGATTAATTCATTTATTTTAATTTTAATTTTTACTGTGTTGATAGGGTTAATTGGATCAGCAATTCCATTAGATATGGAACAAGTATCAGAAATACTAGAACAAGCTGAGGAATTAATACCTGTTGACATAGATGCAAAAGCAATTTTTCTAAATAATTATAGAATATCGCTGATAATGTTGACTCCAATTTTGGGATTCCTATTTGGTGTATTGGTGATTTTTCAGACAGGTATGGTATTTGGTGCTGCAGGAAGTAGTGTAGGAATTTCAGGAGTATTATTATACGGATTAACGGCTTTAACACCCTTTTTTTGGTTAGAATTTATTGCATATGCGGCAAGTATGACTGAGAGTATTTACTTCATAAGAGGATTAATTGAAAAGAAATCAAATATTGAGATTAAGAGAGTATTTGCAATAATAATATTGAATTTCGTATTACTAGGTGCAGGAGCATTAATTGAGATATTATTTATTTAGACGTTGTAAATTAAATTAATAGTCAATGTGCCATTAATATAATTATATTTTTCAAGACGAAGATTTTTGGAAATTTTTATTTTTTCAGATAATCCATGTTTACTAGTAATGGTAAGTTTACCAGATGTAGAAACAACTTTCAAATCAGAATGTGTACCAGGAATTTGTGCAATTATATCAAGGCCATTAGTAGTTTCTATAGATTCATAAGTAAATTTTTTAGATGATCGAATTATTCCAAGACCGGGTTGTTTTTTTACGGTTTTTCGAATTTCGTTAGACCAATAAATAAACAAGAGTATTGCTAATAAACTCAATATAACAGCAGAGATACCACTCCGAACTCTTGTGATAATTAGTACAATTAAGCTTATGGCAATAATTGACAGAAATGCATAGAAATATTTGAAATCTTTAGATTTGAATGGACTTCGGAACATAAGTAATATGAAGAAACTAATTAATCAAAAATGTTACTATTTATGATAAGAGTTAACATCAGGTTAAATATATTAAAAATGTGGCAGGGCTTACAATATCAGGGTTAAGAGGAATAATTGGGGAAGATTTATTTGCTAATGATATACTAGAAGTTGTCTATAATTTTATAGATTCGACAGGAATAAAGTCATGTGCCATAGGTAGAGACACTAGATCAACATCAGATATGATTCATCAAATAGTTATTTCGTGTTTATTGTCAGAAGGTTGTAACATAGTGGATTTAGGAATAACATCTACGCCCTCGGTATTTCGTCATGTTAAGAAAAATGACTTAGATGGAGGGATTTGTATTACTTCCTCACACAATCCAAAAGAATGGAATGGATTAAAACTAATTATCAGGCCAGGAAGAATTATCAAACCAGAAGAATTAAAGAATCAGAGTAATATGAATAATTCATTTACGGGTACTAAAAGAGAATTAGAAACCTGTTATTATAATGATTTGATAGAATTCTTTGGAAATGACGGTTTTCATGGTTTAAAAGTGGCCATGGATTTAGGAGGTGGAGCAGCATGTGAATTTGTGAGGGAGATATTTGTCAAGTTAGGAATCAGTGTGTATACAATTAATGATACGTCGGGTTCATTTAATAGGACAATTGATCCGACAGAAGATTCTCTTGAATCTCTTTCAAAATTAATTGTTGATAATGAATGCAATGTAGGATTTGCATTTGATGCAGATGTCGATAGACTAGTAATATTAAATGATAAAGGAGAAAAAATTCCTCCAGATTTTTCTTTATTAGCAGGAATCAAGTATGTTGAACAGAAAGTTAAATTAAATAAAGCAGCAATAAGTATCGATAGTTCATTATCTATAATCAATTACCTAAAGAAAATCAATTGTGAAATAGTCACGACACCGGTTGGAGAAATTAGTGTGTTAGAGAAAATACAAAGTGAAGAATGTCAATTAGGAGGTGAAGGAAGTAGTGGAGGATTCATTTATCCTGAATTTAATTTATGTAGAGATGGGATACTATTAGCTTTAATGGTATCAAGATTAGTGGAAATGAATGGAAATATAGAAAATCTTTTCAAAGATATAGAGAAATTTATACAAAAAAGAATAAAGATAAAAACAAACCCTAAAAATTTTATTTTTGTGAAGGAGAAATTTGAAAAAATGCAAAATGTGACATTAATTGATGGAATAAAGATTTCGCCAAATGAAGATAGTTGGGTTTTGATTAGGGCATCGAATACTGAGAAATGTATAAGATTGTCAGTAGAAGCAAAAAATGATAATGAAGCATCAGAATTAATAGAAAAGTACGAGAATCAGATAAACGAGATTATCAAGAATTCAAGTCATTAATTAAATCAGTAACTAGTTTTGAACATTTTTCCATAACTAAATCAAGGTGAGATTGACTATCAGATTCGCTAAATAAGCGAATAATAGGTTCAGTACCACTAGGACGAATTAATGACCAGCTATTCTCGGACCAATGAATTTTAAGGCCATCAGTTTGATCAGTTTCTTCAGAAATAGAGGATGCAATGTCATGAATTATAGATTCTCGAGAATCTATAGGGCAAGAAAATTTAGTTTTTGATTGATAGAATTTTGGCAGAGTAGATAGATTCTCTGATAAAGTATTTTTGGAAAATGAGAGAAGTTCGAGCATAAGTGCAGTTCCCATGGCACCGTCTCTAACAGCAACGTGGGGAGAATACAAACAACCGCCATTTTCCTCAAAACCGAATTTTGAATTGAGTTCCAACATTTTATGAGAAACATCAACACTTCCGACTTTAGTACGATGTACGTCTATGTCATATTTTGATGCAACTTTTTCAATTATTAGCGATGTTGCAATAGTAGTTACAATTGGAGAATTAACACCGTTCTTAATTAGATGTTCTGCAACAAGAGTACCTGATTTATCACCCCAAAAAACAATGCCTTTTTCATCACAAAATATACTTCGATCTCCATCACCATCATAACCAACGCCAATATCTGCATTGTTTTCAACAACAGATTGCGAAAGAAATTTTAAGGTGTCAGGAGTAGGTTCGCCACCTCTGCCAGAAAAATTACCATCTATATGGTTATTGACAGTAATTACGTCGCATCCAAGAGATTCGGAAATAAGAGGAGCAGATAATGCTTGAGTTCCATTGCCAGAATCGATTACAATTTTTAATTTTCGTTTTTTGATGGAGAGGGAATCAACGTTTTGAATAACAGAATTTACATAATTGGCTATGACAGAATTATCGGAACTAATAGATCCTACATTTGCCCAGTTTTGCCTGATATATTTTTTCTGAAAATATATATCTTCAATGATGTTTTCTTCAGATCGAGAAACTTCAATTCCGTTAGAAGACACTACTTTAATTCCGTTATATTCAGAAGGATTATGAGAAGCAGTAATCATTACACCTCCATCATAAGAATTCTTTGTGATTAGTTGAAGACCAGGAGTAGGAACCATATTAGCAGAAACAACATTATTCCCAGATTCCATCAATCCAGCAGAAATAGCACGAGAAATAGAAGGACTCGAATGACGACCGTCAAATCCTACTATAATATTGGAGTTATCAAAGAAAGTACCTATACTAAGGCCCATATTGACTATAAAATCAAGTCCATATTGTTGACCCGGAATAAACCTAATGCCATTAGTACCAAAAAGTTTGTTGTTAGTCAATTATATCATAAGAAATAGTAAATAACAGATAAAACAATATCGCAAAGGTAAAATGTAAAAAGAACTCATGAAAATCTGATATGAATATAGCAGTATGTGTTAAACAAGTGCCAGACACTGCATCGCAATTAAAAATTTCAGAAGACAATAAATCAATAGATGAAAATGGAATAAAATACGAAATAAATCCTTTTGATGAATATGCATTAGAAGAAGCATTAAGACTCAAAGATAATGATAGTACAATTAACATTACAGTGATTTCCTTAGGGCCTGAACGAGTCAAACAATCTTTAACAAAAACGTTGGCAATGGGAGCAGATGAAGCATTGCATATACAAACAGACGAGATAATCGAGGACTGCATGAATATAGCAACAATAATTGCAAATGAAATAAAGAAAAATCAATATGATTTAATTTTATTTGGAAAGAAATCAGTAGATCAAGATAATAATCAAGTCGGAATTATGATAGGAGAATTAAATAACATTTCTTGTATATCGAACTGTTCAGAATTCAGAATAGAGAGTAATAAAATAATTGCAAATAGAGAAGTAGAAGGATCTGTAGAAGTATTTGAGAGTGAACTTCCAGTAATAATTACACATGAAAAAGGTAAAAATGAATTACGATATCCTTCGTTAAAAGATTTAATGGCAGCAAAGAAGAAGCCAATCAATACTATAAAGAACGAGGCAAATAAAGACAAGAGATCTGAATTAATAAAATTAGAATATCCAGAAAAAAGGGAAGAAGGAGTAATAATAGGAGAAGATAAATCTGCAGTAACTGAGTTAGTCAGAATACTAAGAGAAGATAAAAAAATCATCTAGGTGTTATTTATGGGATGTATTTTATCAATAATTGAAGCAAAAAATAAGAAAATTAGAAATTCATCGTTAGAAGTACTTTCAGAAAGTCAAAAAATAGCCAAAACGAAGAACTTAGAGAATAAAGTGATAATTTTAGGAGAATATGAGCAAAACAACTCAGATCAAATTAATGAATTTGGAATAGATGTCATACTACTGGGAGCAACGGATAAGATAAAAGATTATTCACCAGATTTATATAAAAATGCAATATTAAATCTGATAAATCAATTAGAGCCAGAAATAATATTATTTTCAGGAAGTGCAATAGGAAAAGATATATCGCCAAGAATAGCCGCAAATCTGAATTATAATCTAGTAACTGAATGTATAGAAATCACAATAGGAAATGATGGATATCAAATTAGAAGACCAATTTTTGCAGGAAAGATTATTCAGACTTTGAAATTTACTAAAGAACCAATAGTAATGTCATTAAAATCAAATTATTTCATGATTAAAAAAGTAGATCAAAAGGAATTTTCAACTGAACAAGTAAACATTGAAGAAGTGGAAAATACAACAATGCCCATGTTAAAAGAAATTATACAACCGCAGAAAGAAACATTAGATGTATCAGAGGCAGCGATAATAGTAGCAGGTGGAAGAGGAATGAAGGAACCTGACAATTTTAAGTTAATTGAAGAATTAGCGGAAGTATTAGATGCAGCAGTTGGAGCATCAAGAGCAGTAGTTGATGCAGGTTGGAGACCGCATTCAGAACAAGTAGGTCAGACAGGTAAAATAGTATCGCCAAATTTATACATAGCCGCGGGAATATCAGGTGCAATACAACATCAAGTAGGAATGATTAATTCAAAGTGTATAGTTGCAATAAATAAAGATAAGAATGCGCCAATCTTCAAATTCGCAGATTTTGGAATAGTTGGAGATTTATTTGAAATCATTCCAGAATTAATTACAAAATTAAAAGAATAAATTAAAGAGCATTAGCCCCTTTAATAGAATCTAGCAGTAAATTAAGTGAAGAGATATTATTATTTTTAATAGAACCACGAATTATCTCACGAACAAATTTTTGAGAGTTTCCATCTATATTGTAGAGTGATTCAAAGATATTGCAGATCAATTTAGGATAATCTGAGTATAGTCGTGGATTTTCCATATATTTAGGTCCTTTTTTGAATTTTTTAATATCCGTTAGGACATTGTGGTCATAAAGGAGTTTTTCATAATTCGACAATGAAGAACTTGAGAAATTAGTTTGATTATTTGCAGATATAAATGCTTCAGCAGCTGCAATTCCAGAAGATATAGCTAGGTCAACTCCACGGAAAGTATAACCATTATTTAGCAACATTCCTGCAGCATCACCACACACCAATATACCATCGCCAAATAATTTAGGCATCATATCATATCCTGCTTCTGGAACAAGATGAGCACTATATTCTGCTACTTTGCCTTCATTAACAATACATGAAATATCAGGGTGGTTTTTGAATGTATTAAGAAGTGATGAGACTTGAGTTTTTGTATTAACTAGATCAGTTCCTTTGACAACAAGTCCAATTGAAATAGAGGATTTATTAGTATAAATAAATGCGCCACCTCGAAGGTAATTAGTAGGAGAGCCCACACAAACTAATGCCGCGCCGTTATTTTCGGAAATGCAAAAACGGTCATTTATTATATTATTAGGCAATTCGATGACTTCTTTAACGCCTACTGAAAAGTGTTCGGAATTAAATTGTTTTCTAAGACCTGCCTTTTTCGCAATAATTGAAGTAGCCCCATCAGCAGCAATAACTAATTTAGAAGTAATTTCATCATCTCCGCTTTTTATTCCTGTAATAGATCCATTTTCATCAAATACGACATCGTCAACTTTGATTTCTGGAAATAATTCAGCTCCAGCGTCAACAGCTTTTTGGGCAAACCAACTATCAAATTTAGATCGAAAAGCAGTAAAACCATGATTAACAGAGTGATCAGAAGAGAAATTAGTTTGAAAACTAGATTTTTCAGTCATAAACATGATACTTTCTTTAGTGATGTTTCTTTCAATCGGGGCATCGTCGGCAAAATCAGGAATCAGTTTAGAAAGTGAATACGGGTATATTCTTCCCCCATAGACATTCTTAGAACCGGGTTCTTTTCCACGTTCAAGAATTAGTACCTGATGACCGTTTTTAGCTAAACTATAGGCAGCCGCTGAACCTGCAGGGCCTGCGCCAACAATAATCACGTCATAATCCGTTGACATTATATCAAAACTCTAATTTGGCAAATATTAACATTGTCGTCATTTGATAAATTTTTAACATGGATTTTATAAGCAAGCAAACTGTTGATAGTCGTGAATATTAGTGAGTGAAAAGTTAGTTTTCAGCGACATTGAAATTGACAAACAATTAATTTCAACATTAGACGAAGCAGGAATAAAAGAGCCAACGGAAATTCAGGAAAAAGCCATACCTTTACTGTTAAATGGAGAGGACGTAATAGCTCAATCAAATACTGGAACGGGTAAAACATTAGCATTTGGCATACCAATAGTACAGAGTTTAGAAGAAGGAACTCGAGATATAGAAGCTTTAGTATTAGTTCCTACAAGAGAATTAGCAGATCAAGTAACTAAAGAAATTAAGAAGATTTCAAGATATAAAAAATTAAAAATGACCAAAGTATGTGGAGGTGAATCACCAAATATACAAAGAGCGTCAATAAGAAGAAATCCAAGTCTATTAGTCGCAACTCCGGGAAGGTTAATTGATTTTATTGAAAGAGGAGTAGTTAATTTAGATTGGGTTAAGTTTCTTGTTATTGATGAAGCAGACACTATGTTAGAAATGGGTTTCATCGAAGATATAGAATTCATCATAAGATCAATAGAAAATAAACATCAAACGGCATTATTTTCAGCAACATTTCCTCAACCAATAATTCAACTGGCGAAAAAATACCAAGATCAAGCTAAAAGAATAATGATACATGAAGATAATAAAATAGCAGAAGAAAAATTAGAACAATATTATTTATGTGTGAATAGTGAAAGAAATAAACAAGATTTATTAATTGAATTAATTGAAGATATAGAACCTGAAAAAGGAATTATTTTTTGTAGGACAAAATCAGATACAAAAAGGATTCATAAAGTATTAAGAAATCTAGAGATAAAAGCAGTGGTAACCAATGGAGATATGAGTCAGGCGCAAAGAGACAGGTCAATGAAGAGATTCAAAGAAAAGAGAACAAAAATAATTGTTGCTACGGATCTATTGAGCAGAGGAATTCATGTAGAAAATGTCGATTACATAATTAACTACAATGTTCCAAAAAATAGAGATTCATACTTTCATAGAATTGGAAGAACAGCAAGAATAGGAAATAAAGGAAAAGCAATAACAATAGTTGCAGGTAGAGAAACTAGAGATTTTGTTGAATTGAAGAGAGAAATCAAAAGTAAAGTTACGAATTTTGAAGGTAAGCAAATTTACAGATATGAAATTCCTCTAGAAGAAGAAAAATATACAAGAATGGGAAGAAGAAATGGAAGAGGAGGTTCTCCAAGATATGGAAGAGGAGGACAAAACAGAGATTCTTCAAGAGGTAGACGGTACGGAGGTAATCGTTCTGGAGGTTACGGAGGTAATCGTTCTGGAGGTTACGGAGGTAATCGTTCTGGAGGTTACGGAGGTAATCGTTCTGGAGGTTACGG
>JAKUSK010000003.1:26767-32579 GCA_022449325.1 Nitrososphaerales archaeon
ACGGAGGTAATCGTTCTGGAGGTTACGGAGGTAATCGTTCTGGAGGTTACGGAGGTAATCGTTCTGGAGGTTACGGAAGAAGATCTAGAGGAGAAAACGAAGATTCAGGTAATTCTGGAGGTAATCGTTCTGGAGGTTACGGAGGTAATCGTTCTGGAGGTTACGGAGGTAATCGTTCTGGAGGTTACGGAAGAAGATCTGAAAAAGAAAGTGAATCAAAAAGTAGTTCTGGAGGATATGGAAGAAGTCCTAAAAATAGTAAGGGTTACGACAAAAAAAGTCAGTATAAAAAACGAAATAGTAATAAAAAGAAAACGTATTAGAGATTAAACTTCGCCAGTACTAGTAGAAGTATTACTAACAGCAATAGTTTCTAGTTCGCTAACTTGTTCTAATTTATTAATACATTCTTCTATAACATCTAAAGCGCCAGGGTTATCTTCAAATTCAATATCTGAATAAACAGTAAATACACCAAATGCAAGTGGTTCTTCAGTGACTTTTCGAATCTTAGAACCAGAAGGAAGGATGTCCGAAATAAGAGGCTCAAATGTAGAAGCGTTTAGACCAGGTCCAGTAGGGGATATTTTTACACGTGCTACAAGAATGCTCATCATAAACCACTCTATGGACCTTCGAATCCACAATCAGAACAAGAGTACAGTCTACTAAATTTTCGGCATTTTGAGCATCTCCAGACTGTAGTATCATTACAATCAGGGCATTGAAACTTTACAGATAATCCACCGGGTAACATAGGTCGGCTACAAGAAGTGCAAGTTGGTAATTCCATTTGATCTGTCAATATCTAATTTCAAATTTCCTATTATTTATCATTTTACTAATTAATAGATTAATTATGAATTAATTTTTTTATTTCACTAGAAGAAACAACATTGAATAATTTAGTAAGTCGTTTTAAACCAAGGGCTTTCAATAAAGTAAATGAATGAAAGTCGAAATCTCCACTATTATGAATGAAATCTTGAAGATCGGAAGAAGAAGACAAAATATCAAAAATACTCTCCAAGTGATTATTTTCTAGATTATCGAATATTTTGCGAAATAATCTAGTAGAAGCAAAGTCAGAACCAAAAACATCTCTCCATCTATTTTCATAAATATGTAATAAATTAGTATCACTTCGTAAACTATTTCCAATACTTTGACCTGCAAAAATACCAGCTAAACCACCAGAAAATATGCCTCCTGCAGTAGTAGGTTTAGTTTGAGCGGCAGAATCACCAATAGAAATAACATTATTTTGAACAAATTTTTGAATAGGTCCAGAAACAATAATTGGACAAGCAATTTTTTTAATAACTTTGTGTTTTTTATTTTTTAAGAAATAATCAAGATTATTGAAACTATTAATTCCATAGCCAGCAATACCAACTTTAGCAAGTCTTTCATTAATTGGAATAACCCAAGTAAAGAATCCAGGAGAAAGTTGTTGATTAAAATATAAATCAACCTTATTCGATTCGAACCAATCAGCTTCGATTATATACTTAGCAGCTTGAAGAACACCAAATTTTTGTTTTTTCATTAAAGAAGAAATACCCATTGCGTCAACAAAATATTTACAATGATATTGTTTTTGTGAGGAATGGACAACAATTTCAGAATTATTATAATTAGTTTTTATGAAACTTGTAGATTTCATTAATTGAGCACCGTTACGTATTGCAATTTCAGACAATTCATTATCGAATTCTTTTCTATCTAGAACAATAATATCAAGATTAGATGAATCAATATCAATTAATTTACCCGAAGGAGAAAAAAATCTAGCGCCAGTAATTTTATTTTGAATGGTTTTTTTATTTGGAATTACTCCCAATGAAGATAGTGCATTTACACTAATTAGTCCATCGCATTTTTCTGGAACGCCAATTTTATCATGTTCTTCTAGTATCGTGATATTGTGATTATTTTGTGATAATTCTCTAGCGCACAATAGTCCTGAGATACTCCCTCCAGCAATTACAACATCTTTATTTTCAGGTTTCATATCACAAATCAGCAATAATTATGACAAAATTAGTCATTATAAGGATATATGAATTGAATTTATAATTAAATTACAACATGTCGTCGATAGAAATCAAACAAGCAATAGTTGTAAGAACCGATTTAGAAATGGGTAAGGGTAAAATAGCAGTTCAAGTTGCTCATGCGTCTTTATCTTCAGCAGAAATTGTGAAAAAACATGATAATTCCTTGTTCAAGAAATGGACACTAAATGGGCAAGCAAAAGTAGCACTCAAAGTACAGTCATTAGATGAACTTTTAGAAATTCAGAAAAATGTAAAAAAGAAAGGGATATTTTGTTATCTTGTTCAAGACAAAGGATTAACGCAAATTGAGGAAGGTACAATTACATGCTTAGGAATAGGACCTGCACTTACAAATGAGATAGATGAGATTACAAAAGAATTGAAATTATTGTGAACTATTGTAAATAATATTGATCCTTATCGATATTAGAAGGAGTACATTCAAATTTCAGTAAGTGATCTTCGACGCCTTCACCGAGTTTAGCCATTTTACCAGCTTTATCTCGACCTTTACCATTAATGAAACTTGAACTTCCGCAAATTGTATTGAAATATTCTAACCAGTTAGATTTTTTACCAAGAAGTTTATCAAGAAATCCTCTATTATCCGTATGTTTTGCTAGTGAATTTTCATCAGTCCAGAATCTGCCACTTTCATAAATAACGTCAGAAGTAGACTTTGGAAGTTGATCTAGGGGTTGTCGAGTAGCAGTAAATACTGCTTTAAAATGTTCAGATTTTGAAACCATTTCTTTGATTTTGTCATGATAAATTATATCATCTCGTGTTTTATTGCTATCAAAAGCAACAACTTTAGTATCTAATTGATTATCTAAACAATATTGCATCAAACTAAGAGTAGATGGAATTCCGCTACCTGCAGACCAACAAGCAATAAATTTTGAATTTTGTTCAAAGATTTCTTTCATAAATTTTCCAGTAGGTCCTACAAGCGTACAAGTATCTCCTTCATGAAATTGATCAAGAAGATATGGTGCAAATACACCTTGTTCACTTTTTATCATTAATTCAATATGGCCTTTTTGTGTAGGAGATGAAACAACAGAATATGCCTTTTTTTCAACAACCTCAACATCAGGTCCGCTAGGAATCATTTGTTTAGATTCTTTATCATAAACAATTGATTCAGGTCTAGTAATTTTTGCCTCAACCATAAAGAATTGACCAGGAAGATAATCATAAAGTCCTTCGTCATTATCAATTGGTGTAAAGATGAATGACTTTGAATCGCTACTTTCAGTAGTTATTTTTTCTGCACGGACAGTATATTTACTTGGCATATCGACTTAGCTTATGAGTAATTCAATAAATAAAAACTCTTCGTGCTTACGAAACAAGGTATTTAAAATCAGTGTCTGATTTTATTGAAGGATGAGATGGATCAACAAGAATAACTTCGTACCATGCATTTTTTCCATCTTTGTAAACAAAATAAGAATTAAGTACATGTAGATTAGGATATTTTCGTGAAACTCGTTTTTCAGAAGTTTGTTTCATATTTATATTCGCTTTCATTTTTACGACACCAGCGTGTTTTTGTCTTCTGCCGGCTTTTGGACGAGGTCTACGCATACCTCCACGTCCAACTTTGATTCTTACGACAATAATTCCTTGTTTAGCTTTATAACCTAATGTACGTGCTCGATCCAGTCTAGTGGGTCTTTCTAAACGAGTTATTGTATTCTGTTTTCTCCATTCTACTGCACGTTCTCGAATTTGTTTATAGTTATCTTTATAGATGTTTTTCCAAGTAGTTGATGAGTGTTTATACATATCACAGCACTCCTAATTTTTTATTAAGTAATATTGGCAATTCATAGACAGATTCAATAGAATAATCAGCAGTATTGTAGTTAATATTTTTTCCCTCCATAAGATAGCTTTTGACAAATACAGTTGTCATACCTAATGTTTTTGCTGTTTCAATTTCCATTTTGATTCTATCGCCTACATAAATGCAATTTACTGCATTTATTTTTAATTTATTTAACGTATAAATGTATGGTTCTGGAGAAGGTTTTAAACCGGTTTCATCACTACTTACAATTTCACGGAAGTGTCTTCGAACACCCATAGATTCTAGAATATTTGAGATTATGCCATATCCAGTATTTG
The DNA here is from genome assembly GCA_022449325.1 of Nitrososphaerales archaeon. GTDB lineage: Archaea > Thermoproteota > Nitrososphaeria > Nitrososphaerales > UBA57 > UBA57. The sequence continues at coordinate 30,964 of JAKUSK010000003.1, forward strand.
AACACACAGCTTGAACAATATTCATATTATTTATACTCTCAATAACACGGATTAAACGATCGTCACGTGGAATCAAATCATTAATTGGAATCATCTTTGCTAGTTCATTATAAAATAAAGGCGAATCGATGTGTAATGATTGAATAAGACTAGTTAATCCAGTTTTATTTTGGAGTGATTGATTAACAAGAAGCTTGGCGTCCTCAAGTGAGGTATTAAGAAATTTTGATAATAAAGTTGTAAAATAATCATCGTATACATCATAATATGCAGTAGACAGATTCAATGTACCATCTAAATCATATATTATACCCTGAATGAAGTTAAGATATTTGGACATATTTTTTCACAATTATAGTGCTATATATCTTTGATTAGAATATTAATGTTAATATGAAAATTGGATTAATTGGGAAGCCAAATACAGGAAAATCAACTTTTTTTAATGCGTGTACGTTGCTAAATGTAAATATGGCAAACTATCCATTTACTACAATAGAACCTAGTACAGGAGTCGCATATGTAAAAACGTCGTGTGTATGCAAGGAATTAGAGATAGAAGATAGTCCAGTAAATTCAATTTGTATAAATAATCAGAGATTAATTCCTGTAAAAATTGTAGATATAGCAGGATTAGTTCCTGGTGCGTCGAAAGGAAGAGGATTAGGAAATAAATTTTTAGACGATATTAGACAAGCAGATGTACTCATACATGTAGTTGATTTATCTGGAAAAACTGATGAAGAAGGAAGAATTCTAACAGACAGTAAAAGAAATCCAATTGATGACATAACAATGATTGAAACGGAATTAGATAATTGGATATATGACATTATAGATAAAGACTGGGATCAGATTGGTCGAACGTCGACCGGTGATAAAAAGAAATTCATTGATTTATTAAGTGACAAATTAAGTGGATTATCAATAAATCAAAACCATATCAATATTTCAATAAAGAATACTGGATTAGTAACAAAAAATGTGACTGAATTTAGTAATGATGATAAGATGAAGTTAGTAAAAGAATTAAGAAAGATTTCAAAGCCAATTATTATAGCAGGAAATAAGATAGATTTAGCAGAAATAGATGATTATGAAGATATAATGAAGACTGGAAGAGAAATAATCCCAACGGCGTCAGAAGCTGAATTACTATTAAGAAGAGCAAGTGAGAATGGCATAATTCAATATGTTCCAGGAAATAATCACTATACAATAAGTGAAAGTAAAGAAATTACTAAACAACAAAAGAATGCATTAGAAACAGTAAAGAAACATGTTCTGGATAAATGGGATACAACAGGAGTTCAATTAGTATTAAATTTTGCATTCTTTGATTTGTTAGATATGATCACAATATACCCAGTAGAAGATGAGAATAAATATATGAATAAAAAAGGAAATACATTACCTGATGCTTATCTATTAAAGAATGGTTCGACTGCAAAGGAGTTAGCATTTAAAATCCATTCAGAAATAGGAGACAAATTCCTTTATGCAGTAGATGCTAGAACGAAAAAGAGATTATCAAATGATTATGTATTAAAAAATAACGATATAATAAAAATTGTATCGACTTAACTATGAACTATTTTCTGTAGAGTCGACATTAA
>JAKUSK010000003.1:32679-48166 GCA_022449325.1 Nitrososphaerales archaeon
CAGTTGGTTCTTCAACAGTTGGTTCTTCAACAGTTGGTTCTTCAACAGTTGGTTCTTCAACAGTTGGTTCTTCAACAGTTGGTTCTTCAACAATAGTAGGTTTAAAATCATCAGGTAACCTAGTTAATTTTGTCTTTCGAATAGCCACTTTACGTAAATATTTAATTTTTTTAGTAGAATTGAATATTTCAGATGCAAGTTTTTCCTCAACAATTGCCTGAGATAATTCAGAATAAGTCATAGATTTTGTTTTTTCGAGGAAAAGATTATGAGCGACCAGTCGGATATCGTGTTTTTTTGATGTGTTAAGTTTACCTTGTGCAAAAGCAATAAAGTAAATCCTGAGAGAATAATTATCTTTAGTAGTATAGTCATTTATAAAACTCAATGTAGATGAACCTCTTCTAACTAAACTTCGCAGATATTCACGAGAGTATTCATGACCTTTGAGAATTGTAGAAGCACTACTAGCAGTAACATTTGTTATTTGAAATTGAAGATTAATTGAATATTGTTGAGGATCTTTTTGATAAATATCAAACATAGTTGTTTCAACTTTCCTACTAAGAGCATTTTTATCAGAAGTAATAGGAATGTAGGCAATAGGTTTACTTTCAAATTCAGCAGGTGAAATAACAGTAATCCAACGTTTTTCTTTCCATTTGTCTTTAACCTTACCACGTCCTCGTCCTCTTGTTTTTACCATCTAATTCACCAAATCCTACCTAGCAGACATTGCCATTCTTTCTTGTTCGAATTTCTTTTTAATTGAGAAGCTATTAGGATCATTACGTGCAGCCATAATGATTTCATTAGCAAGAACTTCTTCAGCACTTTTCTTTGTAGAAAAAGATGTTTCGCGAATTGCTAATGAAATAAATCTCAATGCAAGGTCTACACGTCGTTGTGGAGAGATATCAACAGAAACATGATATCGGACACCACCGTATGCAATAGTAGTAGTATCTTCGTTAGGAGAAGTATTCTCAATTGCACGAACAAGTTGTTCAATTGGATTAGAACCAGTCTGTAAATAGATTATTTCAAATGCAGTTTTGACAATATTCATAGATTTGTATTTTTTACCAGCCATTCTTCCAGCATTCTTTGCCTTTTTCTTACCAAAGTGCATAAGATTATTACATAATCTTTCAACAATATTAACACGTGATTTCGCAAATTTTTTGTGTTCGTGACGTCCGAATGAAGTAGGCATCAATGTAGGTTCGAGACAAATAACTTCTTTAAGTCCTGGATCAACAATTTCAACGTCAGAGAAATTCCATTTTCTAAATAATAAAAGACTACTCAAATAATTCTACCTTCTTGGTTTTTCTTTTCTACCATAAACGAGTTCGTTTAAAGAAACATCATTAACTTTATAGACTTGCCATCTTACACCAGGTAAGTCACCCATAGCACCACCAGTTGAACCACCAATTCCTTCTACATTAACTTCGTCATGTTCGTCGACAAAATTTAGTGCGCCATCGCCAGGAAGAAAAGCAGTTATTTGTTTACCATTTTTAATAAGCTGAATACGAACACATTTTCTTATAGCAGAATTAGGCTGTTTAGATTCAATGCCAACTTTTTCGAGAACAATGCCACGTGCTTGAGGAGCGCCAGATAACGGATCGGATTTTTTATCTAACTTAAGAACACGTCGTTTATAATGACCGTCAGACCATTTCATGTACTTACGTTTATTATGTTGTTTTCTTGCTGCAAATTCTCCAACAGGTGACTTATTTCCCATAATCAGTACATCCATTTATTTTCGTGAGTTGACATATTTCATAATTAAAGTATAACGTAATTATTAAACATAACCTTCATTCATTGGTTATTTTTATGTTATTGATTTCAAAATATCGTTTAGCAATTAATCTAGCCTTTTCTGCATTACGACCAGCACGCCCTACAATAGCACCAGTTTTAGCTGAATCAACTTTGATAGTAGCTGTTGTTTTTCCGTTAGATTTTTCATTAATTTTAACATCATTGACATATTTTGAATCCAAGGCATTAAGAATCAATTGTTTGGGGTCATCAGAATATTCGACAAGTTCAATAGTTTTGCCAATAGATTTTTGGATACTTTTTATCGATTGGCCATTTTTACCTATTGCAAGACCCATTTCTCCATTATTAACTAAAAATATTACACGACCAACTTTGTTATCAATTATACAATCACGTGCCATTGCGCCAGTAACTTTTTGAAATAATGCCATTAGGTTAAATGCTTCTGAAGTTATTTTGATTGTTTCTGGTTTATTTTTTTGCAAATTATTATTTCATTTTTACTAATAATGATATTTTAATGTTATCTATAATGAAAAATTTTATAATTTACTTAAAATTAAATTTAAATCTGATTCATCGGCTTCAAGAATTGAAAAAACAGAGATTCGATAACTTAAACCAAGAACTTTACTTAAACCAATGGAATTTTGTTCAGTAGTAATGAATGGGATTGAATTTTGTTTACATTTTTCTTCAATAAGATTTAGATTATCACTGGAAACAGTAGATGAACAAATAACTAATTTGGATTGATCTGATGAAGAAAGACTTTCTTTAAAGCCATAGGCGAGTTTACCAGTTTTACGAATATTTTTTAATGTTTTTTCAAATGGTTTTAGACTTGTCATATCAATTACCTTTTCATATATAATTCAATCATACCTGTACCTACTGGAACTGGCAATCCTACGATAACATTTTCAGTAACGCCTCTAAGTTCTTCAACTTCGCCAGTAACAGAAGCTTTAGCAATAGTTGGAACAGTAATTTCAAAAGCAGCACGTGCAAGAACACTTTCCTTTGTACCAGCAATTCCATGTCTGCCAATAGATTTCAATACACCAGTAGATGTCATTAAATCAGCGACGAGAATAATATGTCTAATATCAACTTCCAGACCTTGTTCGTCCAATGTATGTGTTATTTCATTAATCAATGTAGAACGTGCAGCTTCAATACCTATAACACTGGCAATTTCCCAGATATTATTTGTAGTTGTACGTGATGTATCAACTCCTGGAATTTTAAAGACCTTACCAAGATTAGAACCAGAAGTTTGTATGATCCATTCAGAATCTTTTTTAACAATAGTAAGATTCTTTATATCTTTAATTCCAGATACACGAAGATCAAGTAATTTATTTCTTAGAGAGAATAATGATGATGCATCAGTATCTTCTACGATAACCTTAAGTGATGAATCTTTATTATCAATCTTAACTTCTTTTTTGGAACCTTCGAGAATTTCTGAAAGTTGTTCCAGTGTAACACCAAAGTCAGAAATTATTTCAGGGTCAAACTTTAGTTTTATACCTTCAATATAATCAACTTCAGTCTGAGAGACTAGGTCATTAACAGTAGTATAAAGAATCTTTTTTCCAATTTCTAATGCTTTTTGTTGAGTAGAACGATATGACTTGTTGAGGTAGATGTCCATAGACGGTTTGGAGGGAACTTTACGAGCATCAACCAATTCAATCAATCTAGGTAAGCCAAGAGTTACATCTTTTTCTTGAACACCTGCAAAGTGGAAAGTTCTAAGAGTCATCTGTGTACCAGGTTCGCCAATTGATTGTGCAGCAACTATTCCACTAGCTTCTCCAGGTTCAACAAGCGCCTTATTAGTTAATTCTAATGTTTTCTTTGCTACATTTTTCATACCAGATTCTGTAATATTATTAGAAGCAAATGAAGAAGAAAGATCTTCAATTACTTTCTCATTAAGTTTAGATTTGTATGATTTGAGAATAGAATCAATTTTTTTAATGTCAGGATTGGATTTAGATTTATTATCAATCATTGAAATATCAACTTGTCGAATAATATTAACAGCATCACCGTGATCACTTTTTGCAGGATCAATACCATCTTCACCATATAGGAATTGGATTATATTTCCGTGAGGATCTCGAACTGTTCTATCATATTCAACACGAATATGTTCTAAAGCGTTAATCAATCTACGCTGCATGTAACCACTTTGTTGGGTTCTTACAGCAGTATCAACAAGACCTTCACGACCTCCCATAGCATGGAAAAAGAATTCAGTAGGACTGAGTCCTGTACGATAATTAGATTTTACAAATCCTTTTGCGTCAGGAGACATATCTCCTTTTTCAAAATGACTTAAAGCACGTTGATTAAAACCATTTTGTATACGTTTACCTCGTACTGATTGTTGACCTAATGCGGCAGTCATTTGCCCAAGATTCAGACTAGATCCTCGTGCTCCAGTTCGGGCCATGATTACACCAGAATTATCATCAAATAATGCACTGTCTGAAACTCGACCCGCTTTATCTCGGGCTTTTGATAATTCATGGACAATATGTGCTTCTAAGGATTCTGCATCAGACATACCTCGAGAGCTAGTTAATTCTCCTTTTTGAGATTTAATAATTAAACCATCAACATTAGAATAAGAATCATTAATATTTTTGAGTACTTTTTTCTCGGCAGTTTTGTCAAGAGTTAATTCTTTATAGCTTAATGAGAAACCACGGTTACTAATGTAGGTTCTAAGAACAGTTAATACCGAATTAAGAAATGTCCTTGCCTCTTCTGGGCCATAATCTTTACTAATTCTATGAAGTATAGAATCAGGTTCCTCAGAACCAATTGCAGCTCGATCAATAAGTCCAGTAATTAGTTGACCATCTTTAATTAAAACATCATTAGCCTCATTTTTTGCTCGTCCCCATTTAGAAGATAATTGATAATTGAAATCGTCAGGAAGGAATAAAGAAAACAATTGTTTGCCAGTATAAGTTGGTGGATTAGATTTAACAGGTTTAGGCAAAGGACCAATGTATCCACCTGTTAAGGCTAAATCAGAAAACTCATCAATATCAAGAAAAGTATCTTCATGTGTTAATAAATAACCAGCGGAAATATAATCACGAGTTCCTCCAATAATTGGACCGCCATAACGAGGAGATACAATTTGATTATGCACCATCATAAGTGTTAGAGCTTCTGCACGTGCCTCAGCACTTTGTGGAACATGCAAATTCATTTCATCACCGTCGAAATCAGCATTATAAGGAGGGCATACAGCAGGATGTAATCTGAATGTACGATATGGAAGAACACGAATTGAATGTCCCATAACAGACATACGGTGCAGAGAAGGTTGTCGATTAAATATAACAATGTCTCCATCAATTAAATGACGTTCAATAACAAATCCATCTTCAAGACTTTCAACCAATGCTTCTTTATCTTCAACATAATCTAGGCGGATTTTTACTCCGTCAGGTCGGATAACATAATTTGCGCCAGGATGAATATCAGAACCATTTAGAACCAATTTTTTGAGGAATTCTGCATTAAGTTTAGAATATTTTTCAGGAATTGATAATCGCTTTGCGACTTGAACAGGAACGCCAACTTCAGAAATATCCAAAGAAGGATCAGGAGCAATTACAGTACGAGCAGAAAAATCAACACGTTTACCAGATAAACTACCTCGAAATCGTCCTTCTTTTCCTTTTAATCTTTGACTAATTGTCTTTAATGGTCGACCAGAACGATGATGAGATTGAGGAATTCCAGAAACTTCGTTATCAAAGAATGTAGTAACATGATATTGTAATAAATCAACTAAATCTTGTACAATTAATGGAGGAGTTCCAGATTCTTTACTTTCTCGTACACGTTGATTAACACGAAGAATATCGACAATCTTGTGTGTTAAATCATCTTCAGAACGAATTCCTGTTTCAAGAGTAATAGAAGGTCTTACAACAACAGGAGGAACACCTAATACTTGTAAGACAAACCATTCAGGTCTAACTGATTTAGGATTATAATTAATAAGAGACATATCATCGTCAGTAATACGTTCAAGTCGTTCACGAATAGCATTAGGTAAAAGTCTAGTAGCACCGCCTGATTCAGTAATTTCATGGAATATAGTAGGTTTCAAGAATTCAATTTTATATTGTTCAGTTCCACAATGAGGGCATAACATAATTTTTTTTGTTTTAGTAAATAATTGTTTAGCAATTTTATCACGAACTTTAGGATTAAATTTAGATTCCTCCTCAATTTTAGTTTTAAAAGCTTCAACTTCTTCAGTAAGCATTTTAAATCTTCCACAAACACGACAAAATGAATGTAATAATTTATTTACCTCTTCAGCAAATGCAATATGTAATACAGGTTCAGCGAGTTCTATATGTCCAAAGTGACCAGGGCAACGTAAAGCAGTATTACCACAAGTAGCACATTTTTGTCCAGGTTCAAGTGTACCCAATCGATTGTCCATTAAACCACCTTGTACAGGCATACCGTCTTCGTCATATGTTTCTGGAGCAGTAATTTCAGTTACAGAATATTTCCGTACTTCACTTGGTGATAAAATAGAAAAACCAATTCCGCCGATTTCTTTAAGATTTTCTGGGGCCATTGTATTTACACCTTATCTACCAGCAATAATCGTGGAGCAATATTAAGACTCATCATTTCTTGAAGCAATAATTTGAATGCATATGCAATTGTAACACTAGAGATTTGTGCATCTTCACCATCAATTTTACAAGTATATTTTCTTTGTTGACCGTCATAATAAGCAAGTAAACCACAATGATCACATACATTTACATTGGTTTTATCAGATTCGTCCAACAATCTATCCTTAAGAACCATAGATGCACCATAAGCAATAAGACAATCACGTTCCATTTCACCAAATCTTAAACCTCCACCACGAGCTCGGCCTTCAGTAGGTTGTTTAGTAAGCATTTGAACTTGACCTCTTGCACGTGCATGCATTTTATCAGCAACCATGTGATGAAGTTTTTGATAGTATACTACTCCAATAAATATTTCAACTTTAAGTTTCTTACCAGTTTTTCCATCATACATAATTTCAGAACCACTAGATTTGAATCCATATTTTTCTAATTCAAGACCTAGATCTTCTGCATTTTCTCCTGCGAATGTAGAACCATCAACAGGAGTACCACGAAATGAAGCGGCTTTTCCACCAATTGATTCAATAAATTGGCCAACAGTCATTCTAGAAGGAAATGCATGTGGATTAATTATAATATCTGGAACAATACCTGATTCACTATAGGGCATATCTTCTTGATTAACTAGCAAACCAACAATTCCTTTTTGTCCGTGGCGTGAGGCAAATTTATCTCCAATTTCTGGAACGCGCATATCGCGAACACGAATTTTGTATAATTTTTCTCCATCTTCGTTTTGAGTCATAAATACAGAATCAACAACGCCAAATTCAGATGGTCGAACTGCAATAGAGGTGTCACGACGATAAGGACCTTGCATATCAAATGATTTGTATTCTTCCATGAAACGAGGAGGACTTGTTCTGCCAACAATTACATCACCGCCAGATACAACAGATTCATGCATAATTATACCGTCGCTTTCAAGTAAACGGTAGTACTTTTCACCTCTAAAACCTCTAGTATTGTCATCTGCGTTAGGAATTTCAAAATTATCTTTCATTCCACCAAGATATTGTTTAGCTTCAGCATCATATAATCGATAAAAGAATGAACGAGCAAGACCGCGTTGAACTGAGGACTTGTTCATAACAATAGCGTCTTCAATATTATATCCTTCATATGACATGACGGCAACAACACAATTTTGTCCAGTAGGACGTTTATCTATATTAAGAAGAGAAGTAGCTCGAGTTTTGACTAATTGATTCTGTGGATAAACTAAGAGATGTTCTCTAACAGTAGTATTATAGTTATAATTAGGAGTAGGAAATCCTAAAGATTGTTTGGACATAGCAGACTGATAGGTATTACGAGGAGATTGATTGTGTTCAGCATAAGGAATCAATGATGCTGCAGCTCCTAAGATAGAAGAGGAGAATAATTCCACATGAGTATGAGCATTGCTAAATTCAGTAGTTCCATCTATTGCAACTAAAGCGTTTTCTTCTTCGTTAGCATCAAGTAGATCAACAACGCCCATTTGAATCAGATCTTGCCAACTAAGTTCGCCATTCTGAGTTCTAGAGACTACGTCATGATTAACTAGTGGTTTTCCATTAGAAACAACGATAAGAGGTCGTAAAACTCGACCTGAACTTAAGGATATATGAATACGGGTAGATGCATTTTTGTTTGGATATTTTTGTAAATTAATACTTGCATGAGAATGAATTTGTCCTTGTCTTCGCATATTTCGGAATGCAGTAACAAGTTTAGTTTCATCTTTAGTATAACCTACAAGACGTCCATCAACAAAGATTTTACAAAAACGACTTCGGTCTTCCATAGAAATATCTCGAGAATCAACAATACCAATTTGAGATAATTTTTCAAGTATGTCGTCAAAAGAAGATGATACAGAAATGACAGATGAAAGAGCAATATTTTTTACTAAGCCACAATTAGCACCTTCGGGAGTTTCACTAGGACAAATTCTTCCATAATGAGTAGAGTGTAAATCTCGAGCTTCAAAATTAGGTTGGGTACGACTTAATGGAGATTGGATACGACGGAGATGACTTACTAGTGAAAGATAATTAGTGCGATCTAGGAGTTGAGTAACACCAACTTTACCTCGTCCCCAATTACCAGTAGCAACAGCATTTGCAAGTTTGTCAGTTATAATACCAGGACGAATAGACGCTCCAACAATATTAGAACCTTTTCGATGGGAGGTACGTTCTAATTGATATTTCATATCTCGAATGAGATTACGAAATGCAGTTCTGAAAAGATCTGCAATCATTGGACCAGCAAATTTAACAATTTTATTTCCATAGTGATCTTTATCATCTTGATTAATCCACCCCATACGAAGTTCAAGAAGTTTACAAACAGCTTCTCCGATAAATATTGCTTTATCATAGCGATTTTCAAGATTCTTGCCAAGATGAGGTAGTAAACCCCAATCAAGAATCGATTCGGCTTTTCTTATACGGAATTCATCAAGCATTCCATGGGCAACACGATTTCCTATATATATGAGAGCTTTATGGCTACAATCACCAATCTTTCCACAGACTTCATTATGGCCACAGTTTTCATATTCAGGATTTTCTTTGTCAAATTCTTCTTGAGTCTGATCTTTTGGCTTTGTTAATATTTTAAGCCTACAGACTGTACAAATATTACAAGCAGTATCTCTATCAAGAACGGCTTTTTCAAAAGTAATTTCAAGAAGATTATGCATTTCAGGTTGATTAGAAATTAATGAGGCAATTTCTCTATCATTTTCAATTCCTAAAGCTCGGATTAATGTCACAACAGGTAGATCGACAGGTGAACTTGGAAGCTTTACCATAATTGCGCCATCAGGTTTAAGAGTTAATTCAAGCTTTGCACGGTAACCGACAATAGAAGAATAAATTTTAGATCGAAAAACTTTATTGCCTCCAACTTTATCCTGTTCAACAATAATTTTATTTGGTGATAGATCTTCTAATCCAACAACAATACGTTCTGAACCATTAACAATAAAATAACCACCAGGATCAAAAGGATCTTCGCCTTTTTCAATCATTTGTTTTTCAGCCATTTTACTAGTTTCGCACTTAGCTGATCTTATCATAATAGGAATATCGCCAATGTGATGTTTTTTAGTTTCTCTTGCAATTCCGTTTTCTTCAACAGTCATTTCAAGATGAATGGGGGCAGAATATGCAAGATCTCTTAATCGTGTTTCTAGAGGAAGTATTCTACTTGTTGAACCATCTAATTCAACAGATCTTGGTTCACCAACATAGATTTTACCAAACGTAACACGATAAGGTGTACCAGTTGTTTCGACATCAATTCCTCCAACTTCATCAATAATTTCTTGAATTCCGTGATCGAGAAATTCGTTATATGAATTAAGATGATGACTAGCAATACCCTCTTTTTTAATCATGTTTTCAATGATTGCCCAATTTTCATTTGTAGAAGAGTTTTTCATTGTTCAATCACCATTCTGTAATACACAGTATTGCCACTTGTTGGACTTTTTCTTGAGATTTTAATTACATCCCCTAATTTTACTTCAAGATTATCAATCGAAGGATCTGTAATTGATATTTTTGGAAGTTTAGCATATTCAACATTATAGTTTTTCAATAATTGTTCAACTTCATCAGCAGTCAACTTTTCATGTGTAGGAGACAAAACATGAGCGGTAGCATCATATTCTTGAGACTCTTCAGGCAATTCCAGACACTCCAAATTTATAAAAAACAAAAATTATTAATGACAACAGATATAGACAAATTGGAAAATGCCTCCTTATAATCTTTCTCTTTTATTATGGAATTAGATTATTTTTCATGATTTCCGAAAAAATATTAAATTTGATTGAAAAGAATGATAAAATATGGATATTGAACAAATATTAGAAAATACATCGAATATAGCAGTAATTGGATTGTCGAAGAACGAATTAAGAGACAGTTATCAAGTGTCCGCGTATATGAAAAATGCAGGATATAATATAATCCCAGTAAATCCAACAATTGATTCAGTAATGGGTGTAAAATCTCACAATAGTTTAAAGAATATTCCGGAAGATGTGTTGAAGAATATTGAATTAGTGAATGTATTTAGAAAATCAGAATTTGTAAATGAAATAGTAGATGAAGTAATTGAAATAAACAAGAAATATGGAAGGATACACACTATATGGATGCAGTTAGGTATTTTTTATGATGAAATAGATAGAATTTCAGAAGAGAATAAACTAAATATTATTACGAATAAATGTATAAAAATAGAACATGGAAGATTAAATTAAAACTAATTTGCTTTATTTAGTTTATTGTAATAAGTCTTAATTTCTTCTTGAGTGAGAAATCTATGAGTTTGAGTTTCGGCATCAATGATAGAGATCTTTATACTTGAGAGTTTATCTTCTTCTTCTTCGTTAATACTAAGAATAGATTCAATAGCTAAAAGAATTGCGTCTTCAGAAGACATATCATCTTTATATCGTTTCTCAAATAATTCAATAACTTGGTCACTACCAGCACCAATAGCAGTAGCATTATATGCAACATAATTTCCACTAGGATCAGTTTTCCAAACATGAGAACCAGAACGATCTACTCCGCAAAAAATTAATGAAACGCCAAATGGTCGAATACCACCATACTGTGTGAATTGTTGCAACAAATCAGCAATTTTTCGAGCTAATGTTTCAACGTCAACAGCCTGATCATACACAAGTCGATTAGTCTGAGAAGCAACACGAGCCTGATCAACCAGAATTCGTGCATCAGGAATATAACCTGCTGCTGCAACACTGATATGATCATCTACTTGAAACATCTTTTGAGAGATACCAGGTGTTTGTAAATCAGAGAGTTTTTCATCTATAGCTAAAACAGTTCCCTGAGATGTTTTTATTCCAAGAGCTAAACTGCCGCGTCGAACAGTCTCCATTGCGTATTCTACCTGAATTAATCTACCATCAGGTGTAAACATCGTCGTAGATTTATCATAATTGCCTTGTGCTCCTGGGAACATAATTATCAATTGATAATTTGATTAGTTAACATTTAAAGTTATTTGATTAGATTAAATAGTGAATAACATGATAATTGAGGAAATTGAATTTGATGGTCATCCGGAAGTAAGAGGCGAACATAAAACTACAATGGAAATTACTACAGAGAAACATCTTACTGAGAAAGGAGATTGTATAATCGGAGTAAATGCTAAAGTTGCATGCAATACATTAAATAGTAAAATTAAAGAAGAAATTCAAAAAGATTACAATCAAATCACGATAGAATTAATAGTAGAAGGCATGAAATTTAAAACAAAAGCAATGGGTAGTTCAGAATTATCATTAAGTCATAAGAAAGACATTGTATTAAGAAAAAGTTCTTTTACATGTACAAGAACATTAGGAATAAATGCTGAAAAGGCGGCAATAGATGTGCCTAGAGAGATGATTAGTAGATTAAGAAATCCTAATGTAAAAGGACTGTTTAGAATAATAATAGGAGAAACTGAATAAGATGACGAATAAGGCTACTGCCAAAGCACATCCAATGCAAGGATTATTAAAATATCATGGAATGAAAGATAGTGAATTAAGGATACCATTTCATGATAGTATTTCAGTGTGTCTTGATTCATTATTTACAAAGACAACAGTGGAATTTGGGAATTTTGAAAAAGACGAACTAATTATCAATGACGAGATACAACAAGGAACAGTTCTGGATCGTGCTTTAACGATTATCGACAAAGTCAGATTATTAGCAAAAATTAATGATAAAGTAAAAATAACATCTGAAAATAGTATTAAATTTGGAGAAGTAAAGGGACTAGGGTTTTCTTCTTCTGCAGGAGCAGCACTAGCAGGAGCAGCATTCAAAGCATCAGGTCTTGAATCAACAAATGGATGGGATATTAAATTGATATCAAGAATTGCAAGGTTGTTAGCAGGTTCTGCATGTAGAAGTGTAGCAGGAGAATATTCAAGATGGTATTCAGGCAATGATGATGAAACATCATATGCAGAAAAGATATCGACTAAAAGTGATTTAGATCTTAAAATGGTTGCCATACCATTCCCATCAGGATATACAACAGAATCAGCACATAAAGAAGTATTGACATCAAGTTTCTTTGATGTAAGAATAAAAAGTGCAAATATTAGATTGGAAAAGATTCAAAAGTCGATAAAAAATGGTGATTTGGATAATCTAGGAAGGTTAGTTGAAGAAGATTCTCTTGAATTACATGCACTTACAATGACTGGAAAAGACAGAGTAATTCTTTTCCGTCCTGAAACAATCAACATAATCAATTTTGTAAAACAAAAACAAAAAGAAAAGATACCAATATACTATTCTATGCAAACAGGACCTTCGATTTTTATTAATACAAATAGTGATTATATTGATGAAATTTATAGTGAAATTTCAGAAATGGGTTTTAATGCAATAAAATCTTCAGTAGGAGATTCAGTAAGAATAGAAAATTAAGTATTAATTTTTACGTTTCACTAGACTATTAACAGAATAGACAGTAATGAGAAGAACAACAAGAGATATAACAAGAGTTGGAAGATATCTGTTTAATAGTTCCTCAGATACAGATGTAGAAAATTGTTCGATGTCAACAGAAATCAACTGACCCATGAATTCATGTGAAATTTCAGGTTTAAAGATCAATTGTTTACCAGGAGTAAGACTCTTAGCTGTAGTTTTTAATTCAATAGAATCATTAGGATTTAATTGAGAGATTTCTGTAAAGATTGATTCGTCCAATATCTCAAGATTTTCAATAACGCCTGGAACTACAGAAATTGATTTAATAGGTGTTTTAGAAGGATTGTCAATAGTAATAATTAATTCAATTTCTTGATTATCTAAAATTTCATCTGGAATAGTTTTGATTGTAACTATTGGAGCTTCAGTGATATTAACAGGGATTTGAGAAGTAAATATTCTCATAGTTTGACCTCCTAGAGTGAATTCACCCCATGCCTGCAATAAATTACGATTGACTTCGTCGCGACTAGCAATAAGATAATCATAGTTCATAATACCATCAGCTTCAAGACTCGATCTTTCGTTCCATTGTTCTCCTTCTTGAACGACGTATTCAGGATCATTTCCATTTATTTGTATATCAAATAATTTTAGATTGCCATTATTTGCAAAGTCAACAGAAATTGTGAAATTATATCCTACAAGTGCAGAATTGGTATCAATATTTTTGTCGATATGAATAGCAGTAGGTAATACTATAGAATCGGACAATATTCTATAATCCTTTCCATGATAACTGACATCGACAGAGGCAGGAGTAAGAAGCGTATTATGAGAAGAATCATGTTTTACATAATATACAAAAGTAGATGAATTAGAAGGTTGTAACAAAGGTATTGTGGTTTCAAATCGGTCATTTAATTTAGTAAGATTATCTCCACCACTAGAATAAACAACAGAAGAAGGAATAAGATCTATAAGACGGAGATCATTTAAGTCTTCAGCACCATTATTTGTAATACGAAGAACTACCTCAATTTCGTCATCCCAAACACCAGCAATAGGGATTTCGGAGATTTTATCAACTACAATTTCAGGAGAATTAAAAATAGGAATCGAATATAGATTAAAGTCATTAATTAATGATACAGGGTTAGAAGAGATTGTATTGAAATCTACGCCGTCAGACCAAATAATTTTCCATTCATAAATATTTTCATTAAAGAAATAATCATGTCGTGAAATATTGAGTTCTAATATTTCAAAAGAATTAGGGGCAATTGATTCAAAACTTTCAAACAATTCGCCATTCAATTCTACAGAAACGTCATAAGCAGATCGAGTACCGAGATTTTTAATCTCAAGGTGAGATACAAAGTCATCGTGAATAGTGACATATGAGTTGTTATAATGAGAAGTTGCAATGAGTGCAGGTTTAACATCATTCAGGTTAACATAAAGGCTGTTAGACAAAGTAGTTTTAGAGAATTCATCATCGCCTAATTGGAAGCTGTACTCGAATACAGTATCTTGAGAACTAGTTTCCACATTAGTAGATTCGGAAGTATCAACTTGAAGAAGTTTAGATATAGTAACAGAGTCACCAGGCAACAAGTCTTCTATAATTGTATCATTTTGTCCTGATTCTAAAAGATTAAAATCGTCAACCCACCACTCATCGGTAAAAGTAACTTCGTCTATTTTATGACCACCTAGAAGAGGGGAAAGATTAGAAAATGTAATACGAGATTCAATAGTATCACCATCAGAGCCTGAAGTTTTATCAATTACACGAACAACCGAAAGAACAGGCGGATAATAATCTAATGGAATTGAAGCATTAAAGGAAGATCCTCTAGATAAATCAAAAATCAACTCAGAATGCAAATTATCAATGTCATTATTAAGAGTAGAAGAAATACCAGACATGTTTAGAGAATTAACTTCTTTGGAATTAATCAGAGAACCATAGGATTGAACATTAATTATTGATTCAGTGGAGAGAGAAGAAGCATTAATTGATTGAACACTGAAAAGAGCCAATAATTCAAGTTGTGTACCTTGAATACTAAAATCTCCAGGAGTATTATCAATAACAGCAGAATTACTTATTCCTGCAAATTCAATAGAATAAACTAAATCATTTCGTTGTTTTTCTCCGGAAAATACAATAACTTGATCACGATTAGAATTAAAGAACTGTTTAGTAACTAATTGATTAAATCCTGGATCGTTATTAGTAAATGCGTTCCAGAAAACATCAACTACTATATTAGATTCTCCATAAGAATAATAACTATAAACATTATTTTGTGAAGTGTTTGGATTATAAGTAATAAATCCAAGATGAAGTTCATTAGATAAAACATGTGCAAATTTATCAGCGTTAGATTGACTATTTGCATGTATTGTAAGAAGAGCGCCTTTATTTGGTAAGTTAGAATCTAACAATCCATAACCATTGTTTGTAAATATGTCAAAACTTGGCTCAAATGAACCCTTATG
>JAKUSK010000030.1 GCA_022449325.1 Nitrososphaerales archaeon
CTAATAAGAATAAGACGAGTAATAAAATTGGATTTCTTTTTTTCAAAATAAACTATCAACAAAATTTATAGTGTTTTTTACCGTCTTTTAGGATTTTCCAGGTACATTTCATTCCTGATGTAAATATGACTAGGTCATTTTTATTTAATTTAACAGGGGATTGATTTTCAGGAGTAACAATTACTTCGCCTTCAAGAAAATAACAAGTTTCCTGAGTATCGTAACCCCACGGGAATTCGGAGATTTCTTTGGTCCAAATAGGCCAATCAAATACATTTAGTGATTTTAACCTAGATTTATCAGGAGAACTTTCAATCTTGATTTCCATATTATAAAATATTATTAGTTATAATTAATTATTTCCACTAATGCTAACTAAATAATTTTTAATTTCAATTTATATAATATTTCAGAGTATAAGCAATTATTATCATGAGCAATAATTTAAAACTAGTTTCTTATTCATCTTTGGTTATTAGCAGTTTAACCTTAATTTTACTAGTATATGCATTAGTAGTGAATCCATCAATTTTTCAAGGTCCTGAAGGACCTCAAGGACTCCAAGGAATACAAGGGATGCAAGGGCAAAATGGTCAAATAGGAATACAAGGAGAACAAGGACCCGAAGGTCAAGAAGGAATGCCATCGAGTTATTACGCACAAAAAGTATACGAAGATAGTAAATCAGGAGTAGTATTCATTAGAGTTTATCAGCCAGATCAGGAAAGACATGTTGCGGTAGGATCAGGATTTATTTATGATTTAGAAGGTCATATTGTAACAAATAATCATGTAATAGAAAATGGAAGTGACTTCGTCATAGTTTATTTTGATGGAAGCATGAGTAAAGGAGAAGTTATTGGAAAAGATAATCAAGGAGATTTAGCAGTAATTAAAACAGAATTACCACCTTCTGTAAAAAAATTAGAACTAGAAAGTAAGATAACAATTGGGGAACAAGTATTTCCGATTGGAAGTCCTGCAGGTTTAGTAGGGTCTATTACTGCAGGAGTAATAAGTCAAGCAAATAGAACAGTACGAAGTATGAACATATTGCCAATGATACAA
Source organism: Nitrososphaerales archaeon (assembly GCA_022449325.1). Lineage (GTDB taxonomy): Archaea > Thermoproteota > Nitrososphaeria > Nitrososphaerales > UBA57 > UBA57. The sequence continues at coordinate 1,069 of JAKUSK010000030.1, forward strand.
ACTGATGCGCCATTAAATCCAGGAAATTCAGGAGGTCCTTTGGTAAATTCTGACGGAAGAGTTGTTGGAATAAACACAATGGGTTATAGAGGAGATGAATTTGAAGCATTAGGATTTGCAATACCATCAAGCATAGCAAAGATTATAATACCAAACTTGATTCAAAATGGATTTCATGAACATCCATTTATCGGCATTAGTGCAGAATTTTTAGATCCAATACAAATTGAAGGAAGAGGTTTGCCAGAAGATATTAAGTCAGGGGTAATTATCAATACAATCGTACCAGAGTCTGCTGCAGAAATTTATGGTTTAATGGAAGAAGACATGATAATATCAATGGGAGGTTATTCATTAAGAGCAGAACACGACATAGCCTATATTTTACATCATCATTTCAGTCCAAATGAGCAGATAGAAATTGAGATAGTTCGCAATGGAGAAATCATAAATATAGACCTGACATTAGGTGTAAGACCTTAGAATATTGGTAATATAGTTTTATTTTAAAGAACATTGTTAGTTTATTGAGAATAATTGTCAGAATTAAGCGGTTACAAGAATAAGCCATTAAAAATATTAAACGATGCAGGGATTAAAATTGGCGATTTTATAAAAATTGTTACAAAAACAACAGAGTATTCAGGAAACATTCTTCCAAGATACGAATATTCAAATGAGGAATTCATCGTAATTAAAATGTCGAGTGGATATAATATTGGAATAGATTCGAATAGTATAACGAGTATAAAAAAAATAAAAAGTGGGGAGGAGCCAAAATTTAACCCCCCTACAAAACCAGACGTTAAAGAAACATTACCCAAAATCTCCATACTAGGAACGGGAGGGACAATAGCTTCAAGGATTGACTATAAAACAGGTGCTGTAAATCCAGCCTTTTCAGCCGAAGAATTGTATTCCATAATACCTGAACTATCTGATTATGCGAACATAAATACTGAATTAATTTCAAACATTGCAAGTGAACAAATGAATCCAGAAGATTGGAAAAATATGGCAGAGAAAGTAATAGAAAAAATCAGGGATGAAAATCAAGGAATAATAATTGGTCATGGAACAGATACTATGGCATATACATCTGCAGCTCTCAGTTTTGCATTAGTGAATTGTCCAATACCAGTAATTTTAACAGGTGCACAAAGATCAACCGATAGACCGTCATCTGACGCGTCTCTAAACATGATTTCGTCAGTAATTGTTGCATCTAAAAATCAACTAAATGGGGTTTATTTGGCAATGCATTCCAGTATTGAGGATAATGAAGTATCAATTCATTGTGGAACAAGAGTAAGAAAAAACCATACATCGAGAAGAGATGCATTTCAATCAATTGGAATTGAACCCATAGCAATAGTAAATCAAGGAAATGTTACAATCAATAAGAAATTTAATGATAATAAAAATAAATTTGAGGTAAAAGTCAATTTTGATGAGAATGTTTCCTTGTTAAAATTTCATCCAGGATTTAATCCAAAAATTATAGATTCTATAGTTGATTCAAATGCAAAAGGAATAATACTAGAAGGTACAGGATTAGGACATGTTAATTCTAAATGTAATAGTGCAATTAAAAGAGCAATAGACAAAGGAATGTTTGTAGGAATGACTTCTCAATGTCTGAATGGAAGAATTAAAATGACAGTATATTCGGCAGGAAGAGATTTACTGAAACTTGGAGTAATACCATTAGAAGACATGTTACCTGAAACAGCATTAGTAAAATTAATGTGGGCATATGGAAATTACAAAGATGAAGAAATACAAAAGATAATGACAACAAATATAGCAGGAGAATTTACTGAAAGATCCATTTTGGGAAGATAAGGGATGGAAAATAAACAATATGAATTAAAAGTAGGTCTAGAAATACATCAACAATTAGCAAGTTCGACAAAATTATTCTGCAGATGTAATGGATTTCATAGCATAGGTGATGAGATATATTTTAATAGAATTTTACGTCCAACGCAAAGTGAGTTAGGAAAAACAGATCCTGCAGCATTATTTGAATCAAGAAAAGCTAAGAAAATGAACTATATAGCAAATACTAATACAAGTTGCCTAGTTGAAGCAGATGAAGAACCTCCACACGAAATTAGTCAGGAAGCATTAGACATAGCATTAACAATATCATACCTATTGAATTCAGAGCCTGTAGACGAAATACATGTTATGAGAAAATTAGTCATAGATGGTTCGAATACAACGGGTTTTCAAAGAACAGTCATCATAGCAACAGGCGGAAAGTTACAAGTAGAAGATATATCAATACCAGTACTTGCGGTCAGTCTAGAAGAGGATGCGTCAAGAATTATTGAAAAAAATGAAGATGAATCTACATATTCGTTAGACAGACTATCAATTCCATTAATAGAAATCACATTAGCCCCAATGAAATTTAAAAAAGAAGAAACAGAAAAAATTGCACTAACATTGGGAAGATTAATGCGAACAACAGGAAAAGTAGCAAGAGGAATTGGAACCATAAGACAAGATGTCAACATATCAATTGATGGAAAAAATATTATCGAAGTAAAAGGAGTTCAACAATTAGATATGCTTACAAGCATAATAGAATTTGAGAATGACAGACAAGAAAATCTTGTGAACATCAAAAATGAATTATTAAAAAGAGGATTAAACAAAGATGATTTCTCAACAAAGTCTGTCGAAGTATCAAATATTTTTAGAAATACTGAATCAAAATTAATTAAAAAAGTTATACAAAATAATGGAAAAGTAACTGCAATAAAAGCACAAAAATTTAATGAGTTAATTGGAAAAGAAAAACAAAAAGGAACCAGATTAGGTAGAGACATATCATCATTAGTTAAATTTTTTGGATATGGGGGAATATTTCATTCAGATGAATTACCAAATTATGGAATTACAGAAGATGAATGTAAGGAAATCAACAATATATTAAATAATCAAAAAAATGATGCGTTCATAATTTTAACGGGAAAGAGCGACAATATGGAGATTGCTGTAAAGAGTATAGAAAACAGATTAAAACAGTGTTTAGTAGGAATACCTGCTGAAACACGAACGCCAACTGAAGAAGGGATGACAAATTTTATGAGGCCGAGGCCAGGATCTGCCAGAATGTACCCTGAAACTGACATTATTCCAGTAAGAATAACTGATGAAAAGAGGTCACAGATAAAGAAATCTCTTCCAGAATCTTATGATCAGCAGATAAATAACTATAAACAAATTGGATTAAATGATAAACTGTCAATTCAAATTTTTGATTCTAAATATAAATCATTATTTGAAAAATTAGTCAAAGAGATTGATCTAACTCCTAATTTTATTGCAGCTCAACTAACAGAAACACTGATAAATTTGAGTAGAAATGGTGTAGATATTTCAAAAATCAAGGATAGTGATTTAGAGTTGATATTTTTAGAAATACAAAGTGGAGTAATTGCTAAAGAATCATTTGAAGAGATTATTCAAAATATTTGCAATAATAAAATGAAATTAAATGATATAATTACGAAAATGAAAGATAATAAATTAAGTGATCAAGATATCGAGAAAATTATAAAGGAAATAATCATTCAGAAGAAAGACATCATTGAAGAGAAGGGTCAAGAATCATTTAGTATTTTAATGGGAGAAGCAATGAAGAAGCTTAGAGGAAAAGTGGATGGTAAAAAAGTAAGTGATAAGATACGTGAATTACTAGACAATTGATTCTTATTGTGGTTCAATAGTGGAAGGAGGTTTACTTGATATTGCATAAGTCACCCAACTTACATTATCTACTTCATTTGTGATTCTACTACTTATTGTGTCCAGAACATTGTATGGAATTTTTACCCAGTCGGCAGTCATTGCATCCGTAGATTCGACTATTCTTACAGTAACTATATAACCCATTTTACGACCATCGCCAAGAACTCCAACAGCTTTATCATCTCCAACCATAGCGAATGCTTGCCATACTTCATTGTAGAGATTAGATTTTTTCAATTCTTCCTCTACTATATCACTAGATTCCCGACAAATAGAGAGTTTTTCATCAGTGAAATTACCAATTATTCGAACTGCCAGTCCAGGTCCAGGAAAGGGATGTCTTTCTAAAATCGCCTTAGGTAAATCAATTATTCGAGCAACATTACGTACTTCGTCTTTGTATAATTCGCGAAATGGTTCTATTAGACCAAATTTAAGATTTTCAGGTAATCCTCCTACATTATGATGAGTTTTTATAGTAACAGCAGGACCTTTGGTAGACGCACTCTCAATAACATCAGGATATAGCGTTCCTTGAGCAAGCCATTTAAATGAACCATTTTGTTTGCTAATCTCTTCAAAAACTTTGATAAATTCTTGGCCGATAAGCTTTCGACGTACTTCGGGATCAGTAACGTCATGAAGTAAATTAAGAAACCTATCAGATTCATTATAAAATATAATTTTAATATTCATTTTTTCAAAGATATCAAGTACATTTTGAGCTTCATTTTTACGTAATAGGCCGTGGTCAACAAATACACAAGTCAGTTTATCTCCTATAGCTTTATGTAATAACAATGCAACGGTGGAGGAGTCAACGCCGCCACTTAAGGCACATAATACAGAATCGTCGCCTACTTGTGATTTTATCTTAGAAATAGTTGTATCAATAAAAGAATCCATAGTCCAAAGACCCTTACATTCACATATTTCATAAAGAAAGTTTCTTAAAATTTTAGTTCCGTCAGCGGTATGAGTAACCTCAGGATGAAATTGTACTCCAAATAAAATATTTGAATTAATAGCTGCGTAAGGGGAATTCTCAGTTGTGGCAATTGCTGTAAAATTATCAGGAAGAGTCTCAGTAGCATCGCCATGACTCATCCAAACTTCTGTTTTAGAATCAATTCCAGTAAACAGTTTTTGATTTGAAGAAGTAGAGAGAGTTGCTTTTCCATATTCACGCTTATTGGTTCTTGCAATAGAACCGCCCATTTCATTAACAATGATTTGTAATCCATAACATATCCCAAGAATCGGGATGTTTAAATCAAATATTTTAGGATCAGGTTTAGGAGAATTTTCATCGTATACACTATTAGGACCACCTGTAAGTATAATTCCAGAAGGTTTCATGGATTGAATTTCACTAGCAGGAGTGTCATAGGGAAGTAATTCAGCATAAACAGACAATTCTCGTATTCGACGAGTAATAAGATGCGAATATTGGCCGCCAAAATCAAGAACGACGATATTTTCTTTATTCATTACTCTCACACTTGTGTCGTTCATCGCCATCAGTCACATATGCCCCCCATCTATCACCAATCTTGCGCATTTCTATCTCAACGTGACATACATTACAAGATTTTCGATACGAATTAGAAGATGAAGATTCCTGATTAATCATATTATTGGATTGAGTTATAGCCTGAGCCGATTGAAAACTATTAGATTTTAATACAGAATTAACAACTGCAAGTGTATCTTGAAGATTATTTAATTCAATTTCCAGTTCATTAATTTTTCGTTCCAGCCATTCTTTTGTTTCTGCTGCTTTTTTTAAACCATCATCAGAATAACTCATACAACATAATATGATGAAAAGAAACGTATAAGCATTTTATAATTAGAAATTGTATTATAGATATTTGATAATTTCGGATGTCATCTCAGATGTTTTTGAAGTGCCGCCGAGATCGTAAGTAACATATTTCCCTTCAGAAATTACTTTTTCGGTCGCTTCAAAAATATCATTACCAGCCTTTTCGTCTCCTAGATATTGAAGCATCCAAGCAGCAGATAATACTGTAGCTGTAGGGTTAATTTTATCCTGACCTTTATATTTTGGAGAGCTTCCATGAGCAGGTTCGAACATTGCATAATTATCCCCTATATTTGCAGAATATACATTTCCAATACTTCCAATTAATGCAGAAGCTTCTTCAGAAATAATATCCATAAAGAGATTCGTACTAAGAAGTACTTTATTATGGAATCTTTCGGGATTTTTATATAGTTGTTGAGCCATATTGTCGATGAAATAATCTTCAACGTCAATATCAGGATATTCATTAGAAATTTTATTTACTTCGTCAAGAAAGAGATCGTCGGTTTCACGAAGGATATTAGCTTTATGTATGGGAACTACGGTTTTCCAATTACGTTCAGAAGCAGATTGGAATGCAAATTTAGCAATACGAGTGCAAGAAGAACGAGTAATTTTTCTAATAGTGATAGCAGTATCTTTATCAATTTGAAATCCTAGGCCACTGTACATACCTTCAGTGCCTTCTCTAATACAAAGCATTTCTATTGAATTAGAAGAATCATTAGAAAGGCTCTTAATAGGACGAACATTAGCATACAAATCAAATTTTTGTCTCAAGGTAACTGCAACACTTCGAGGAGCTCCTGGAATTGTAGGAGTAACGGTAGGTCCTTTAAGACAAGCGTCACTATCTTCAAGAAGTGTCATAGTTTCTGGAGGAATCAAACTTTGACCTTGTTCTCTTTCCCAATATTCAGCACCTGCATCACATTCGATAAATTCAATATTATTAGGACTTACAGAATCAAGAATCTTCATTGTACAAGAAATTAATTCTGGACCTGTACCGTCACCTCTAATTACAACGACTTTTTTTGTCAATACAATACCGGCTAATCGCTATAAGATAAAAGTGTTACATTAATTAATAGGATCTTGAATCAGGAATAATGTTATCGATTATAACGGGTTCTAATGAAGATTGAATATTAGAATTAGATAGTTGAATTAAAATATGATTTAACCAGTCTTTATCATTGCGAGAAGGAAAATCTAATCTATAATGAGAACCGCGACTCTCTTCTCGAATTATAGAGGAAAAGATTATTGTTTCTGATACATCGATCATATTAAGTAATTCAAAATAACAGTGACTAGATGATTTAGAATTATCTTGACTATTAAAATTATGTGATAAAACTTGATTTTTTAAATCAGATAAATCGACAAGGGATTGTTTTAATAATTTCTTTGTTCTAAATATTCCAACGTTAGAGGTCATCAATGATTGAAGTTTAGAACAGATGCTGGCAATGTATTCAGAATCTACGTTATTTAGTATATTTTCATAATTTGATATGTCGGAATGAAAATTTAAGGAATTTATCTCAATATCACGAGTGTTTGAATGATTTTTAATTTGAGAACCTGCAATTTTACCAAAAACTAAACATTCAATTAATGAATTTCCTCCAAGACGGTTAGCTCCATGAACGCTAGGACAAGAACATTCGCCTGCAGCATATAAATGTGAAATTGAAGTTTCACAATTAACATTTATTTTAATTCCACCCATCATATAATGTTGAGCAGGAATTATTTTCAAAGGAGTTTGTTTAATATCAATATTCAATAATGAAGATGCAAGTTCCTTAACGTCAGATAATTTTTCATCAATTATAGAATCAGATAAATGAGTAAATGATAATTGAACATAATCTCCATAATCTGGATCAATCAGGCCTCGATTATCATTAATCTCACTAAGAATAGATCTAGAAACAATATCTCGAGGTGCAAGTTCAAGAGAAGAGGGAGCATATCTAGACATAAATCGTTCTCCATTTTTATTTAGTAAATAAGCTCCTGCAGAACGAGATCGTTCAGTAATAAGAATATTTGAACCTAACAAAGAAGTAGGATGAAATTGGACAAATTCCATATCTTTCAATAGAGCGCCTGCGCGATATGCGATGGCAATTCCATCACCAGTGCAATTAGTGGAATTAGTGGTATTAGAATAAATATGTCCTGCAGGTCCAGTTGCAATAATAACCAAATGAGATAAAAATTTTTGAACTTCATTATTGTCTTTATTCAAAGCAATTAATCCATAACATCGATTATTATCAACAAGTAAATCAAGAACATGCCAATTTTCTAAGATTGGAATATCATTATTTTTCACTTCGTCATATAATCCTTGCATAATTGATAAACCGATTTGTGTAGATGAATTTAATGCACGAGAAAACTGAGCCCCACCAAGTTTGTTAGTTGAATATGCTTTATCAAATTTATCAAAATTAACACCAATGTTCTCTAAATACTTTATTTCAATATTTGCATGATTGACTAATGTAGATACTGCATCTTGATCAGCAAGATAATCAGAACCATTGATTGTATCCTCAAGATATGACTTTATTGAATCACTTGGAATAGAAACAGAATTTATACCGCCTGATGCGGAAACTGAATGTGAACGCATAACAGGTAATTTAGATATAATTTTAACGTTATTAGAATATTTTGAG
>JAKUSK010000031.1 GCA_022449325.1 Nitrososphaerales archaeon
CAGACCATGCATAGTCTGGATTATTCCCAGTTCCTAACAAAGAATTAACAAAATACGAGTTAAAATCACTATAATATATTGAATCGACATTTTCTTCTCCGATTATGAATTCTGTGGAATTATACATACTAAAACCAACTGGAACCTGTGTTTGATTGAAATATATTATTGTTCCATTCCCAAAATCCACTATGAAATCAATATTTATCGAAACATTATCGATATTTTCCTGAATTGCCTGATAATTCTGATCAAGAACCCTGTATTCATTATACATATACAAAGCACCCGAAAATGATAGAACCGCAAACGCAGAAAGAAGTACTACTAATGATTTATTTATACTCATTTTGATGATATATTTTTAGTCACCATATATATAAATATAGGCACTAGGATAGAAAACATTGCAAAATTAGCTATTTGATGAATTATAGAAAACGGAATACCTGCAACTATTCTCAATATTATTCCATCAAAAGTTTGATAAATTAAAAGACCCTCGATCGAATTCGTCCAAATATCATAGATGAATGCACCAGTAACTCCGAAAGCTCCTAATACTAATGTTGTTTCTAATGGATTCTTCAAAAATTTCTTTTCAATATTAAAAACGCGTCTACATAACACACCAAAAATCCCGAATACCATTTCCCCTGTCATCAATGCAATAATCAAAGGAAAACCAGCTCCACCTAAAGGATTTATCGAACCATAAACTAACCAAGACAATACTGCGATAGACGCTGCTACAGGAAATCCAAACAAATACCCGGACATAAAAACTAAACTATCCATTAATTTTACTTGCGGAAATGCGATTAGAGCATAATTTGAAGCTACTATTATTGCAGTAAAGACCGAGATGAATGCAATCTCTTTTGTTTTCATTTTAGATCTGTATAAAAAATATTTTATTTATGTCTTAACTAATTTAATATTGTCAACTTCGCCAGAAACTTGGAACCTACGCATTAATTCCTTGACGTCTTTAGCACTTCCATCAACAATTAATAAGTCTACACACTTTTTTGCATCTAATTTATAATGCAAGCTCGTTTTTGTAATTTTATCAAATTCATGTTTAATATCTGTAACAGAATGTTCCTCTCCCTCTTCATGTGTAATGAGTAAAACACACTGCATATTTCCTACGAGATTTTCTCTGTCAATTTTTTGATTCATCAATGAACGAATTCCTGCACGAATCAGCTCTGATCTTCCAGAGAATCCTTCTGAACTTTGGAGTTGATCCATTTCTTTAAGAAAATCGTTAGTCAACGAGATACTTACTATCGGCATAAGTAATAATGCACATTTCTTAGTTAATAACTATTAAATATTAATAAAACATTTCAAAAAGTTAATAGCTGATTAGAATGACAAAAATTCTCGAACTGGAAGGCATTAATGTAATTCGTAACCACAATCTCATTCTTGATAATATTTCATTATCAATAGACGATTCAGATTTCTTAGGATTACTTGGACCTAGTGGATCAGGTAAAACTACACTTTTACAAGTTATATGCGGATTACTCGTCCCTGACACAGGAAAAATTAAATATCCCAACAAAGAAAAACCAAAAATCGGTTATTTGCCACAATCAATACCTTCTCTACCAAATTCTCCCGCAACTGTTATGGAATTGATCGCTTCAGGATTTAATTCAAAACCATTTACTAATAATAATGATCAAATAGTTCAACTAGCAAAAGAAATGGCTATAGATCACCTTCTCAAAACAAAAGTCACACAACTTTCTGGTGGACAAAGACAAATTGTTTTTCTTGTTCGAGCATTGATTGACAATCCCGATATGATTGTTCTTGACGAACCTAGCAGTAGCATCGATACAAAAACTCAATCAAAAATATTTCAAATTCTTGCAAACGTTAATGATAAAAAGATTCCTGTAATATTCACCACACATGATTCATTTGCTGTAACTAATTCTGCTAACCGTATTGCCTGTATTAACAAAAAACTCGATTACCATGGTTCATCAAAAGACTTTCTCAGTAACAAACATCTTGCTGAAGCGTATGGATATAATGTTGACGTTGTTTCACATCATGGACACGATTAATTAATGATTGAAATCCTTACCCAAGATTTTATGGTCAATGCACTAATTGGTGCTGTAATTCTTTCAATTACAGCTCCGATCTTAGGAATGTTCGTAGTTTCTAGAAGAATATCTCTTATTGGAGATACATTATCACATTTTGCTTTTGCTGGCGTTGCTATTGGCGTATTCACTAATTTCTTCCCCTTCCTCACTGCCATATCCTTTTCAATCATTGCATCTTTACTACTTCTCAAATTAATGCAGAGTAACACACTCAATTCAGATGCAGTTTTGGCTGTATTTTTCTCTTCAACCATGGCCATTGGTACCGTTCTACTCAGCCTCTCCGAACAAGTCATCAATATCAATGAAATATTATTTGGAAGCCTTCTTTGGATTACTAGAACAGACCTGCTGTATCAAGGAATTGTTGGATTAAGCATAATTACAATCGCGCTCTTTTCATACAATAAATGGTTTTTAATTTCAATAGACCGAGATCTTTCTCGCATTAATAATACCAATGTAAATTTCTACGACAATCTCTTACTCGTACTCACTTCGGTATTGATTGTAGTATCAGTTCGTATGGTTGGCGTACTTCTAATTTCATCTTTGCTAATACTTCCAATACTTATTGCACTCCAACTAACAAATAATTTCCGAAACACCATTTTTATCGCAATTGTAATTTCATTATTCTGTTCTTTGGCTGGAGTAACATCTTCGTATTATCTATCAACTCATCCGTCAATAATCCCACCAGGTGGAATAATTGTCATTATCCTTTCGGCAGTCTTTACATTAGTATTGCTCAAAAACAACCTTAAACTCGATAATAAATTTGGCTCCAACTTTTAATTATTTTGCACTCTTATACATCCATATGAAAAGATATCATTGTTTAAACTGCAATATTTGGTTCAATGAAGACGAATTTGAGACTGAACTATTGGTCAAAAAACGCTCTCATTGCATCGACACAATGGAAAAATCTTGATGTTTAGTCCTTTTATTCATTATTTACTATAATAGATTTAATGACTGATCAAGATATCAACAGTCTCGCCAATGTAGTTGAAGAAAAAACACTATCTAACGTAAATGAATCAACTTCCAATCTAGTAATTGATGAACCACCACCAGAGATGTGCTTCGATTGTAAGGGAACTGAATTATTATGTGGCAAATCAAGATGTCCGATTATAGTTAAGGCCGAGTCAATGACTCGCGTTTCCCCCACTTCGGATTCGAATAATATTGTTGGCTCAACGCCCCCTGGCGTTTTTGTAGGAAGATATGGATATCCAAAAGTCAGCATCGGTCCTATGACTCCTAATTTCCATGGCGATACGGAAATCTTAGACACTCCAGAGCAATGGTACGGTAAATCAATAGATGAAATTGTGGATTATCGACATTCGTTGATTCGCGGCAGTACAAACATTGATGTTAAACAAGCAAGCAAAGGAGGAAGATTAGTGGAAAATCTTCAGGAACTCGCTATGGCATCTCAACCTGTTGACCTGGAACTCAAACTGACCAAAAAACCACAAAACCGTTTATCTTTTAGTGAAAACTCGCAACCATTCGGTCCTTCTGCGCCACTAGAAAATTTTAGTACAAACACAGTAACAGTGGATCAAAGAATTGAGAAAGCATACTATGATAGAGATCAAAAATCATCTGACGGAATCGTAGAACTGTACAAGAAAGGAGTTCTTGTATCTAGAATCCAAAAATCACTTAGTGCTGGTAATCTTGGAATAGGCAACAACCGAAAGTTTGTACCAACACGTTGGAGTATTACTGCGGTAGATGATACCGTCTCTAAAAACTTGGTTGAAAAAATAAAAGACTATCAAACTATTGACGACTTTCGTGTATACACTCTTCAAAATCTTGATAATCTTTACGTTGCAATTTTATTGCCAACAAAATGGCAATTTGAATGGATTGAAGCTTGGTTCAAAAACACAACTTGGAATCTGTGGGGAAAGGAACCATATCTTATTGGCGATCACGAAACGTATTATGGCAGAAAAGAATATGCTCGAGTCGGTGGATGTTATTATTCAACACGATTAGCTGTAGCTGAATCATTGCTATCAGAAAAACGACAAGCAGGTGCTATACTTCTTAGGGAAATACATCCTGGTTACATCCTGCCGGTTGGCGTTTGGAATGTTCGTGAAAGTATCCGCCATCAAATGCAAACGAAATACGAATCTTTTGACACTCTTTCTGATACGCTTGATTACGCTTTCTCAAAACTCACTATAAAGAAAAATCAATGGCTGAATTCCAGTTATTTGTTAAATCACGTTTTATTCCAAAAACGCATGACTGAATACCTATAGGCAATTTATATAGAATCTTGTGTTATAATGAATCAGGGGAGCAAATTCAACTGAACCATAGGTGAGTTAATAGTTATTTTATTAACATTTCTCCCCTAATCATCATTCAATAAACTTTATTTTCGCTAGGATTTACAAGTAATTTAGATTAAATTGTCACGAGAAAAATACAACCAAGTTTTTGATTTACTAGAAAAACATCATAAATGGTTCTCTGAATCTATTCCTCTCATTGCATCTGAAAATATCCCTAGTCCTGCTGTACGAGAAGCATACGCATCAGACTTTGGAAACCGTTACGCAGAGGGATGGCCTGGCGAAAGAGTATATGCTGGCTGTAAATTCATTGACGAAGTTGAATTAATTACAATCGACCTAGCTAAAAAATTATTTAATGCCGAATTCGCTGACGTTAGACCAATCTCAGGAGTTTGTGCTAATCTTGCTGTTTATTCTGCATTTACAAACCCTAATGATACAATGATGGCTTTACCTATACCATCTGGTGGACATATCTCACACGGACAGAAAAAATTCTCTGGTACTGCAGGATTAGTTCACGGACTGAACATAGAATATTTCGCATTCGACAGGGAAGAAATGAATATTGACGTAGATCAATCAAAACAACGAATTGAAAAACTGATTGCCGACAATAAAAAACCTAGTTTTGCCATGTTCGGAGGCAGTTTGTTTCTTTTCCCACACCCTATGAAAGAACTTAAGGACTTTCTTAAAAGCCATGATATTTTCATTTGTTACGATTCTGCGCATGTTTCGGGATTAATTGCAGGTAAACAATTCCAAGATCCGTTACGTGAAGGCGCAGAGACCATGACACTCAGTACACATAAAACACTTCCAGGTCCTCAAGGCGGGATGGTTTTGTCGTTTGACAAATATGCTGAAGACATCAAGAAGTCAGTATTTCCTGGAAATACAAGTAATCATCACCTTCATAGTGTTGCAGGAAAAGCAATAGCATTTGCAGAAATGATTGAATTCGGAGAAGAATATTCTGCACAGACTGTTAAAAACGCACGCGCTCTTGCCGAAGCATTATCTTCACAAGGGATCGCTGTTTTAGGTGAAAAACATCACTTTACTGCATCGCATCAAATAGCCGTTGATGTTTCAAAATATGGCGATGGCGGTGAGTTTGAACATGAACTTGAAGAAGCCAACTTGATTGCAAACAGGCAATTATTACCTGGCGACATTAAGGCAGGCAGGGATTATAAACGCCCTGGAGGTATAAGATTGGGAAGTTCTGAGGTAACTCGCCTTGGCATGAAAGAATCCGAAATGCAAGAAATTGCAAATTTCATCCATCGAATTATAGTCAAAAAAGAAAACCCTGAAACTGTCAAGAAAGATATTATAGAATTCAGAAAACAATTCAACAAAGTTCATTATGCATTTGAAAACTTGGCCGATGCCTACAAATACATAAAAATCCGTTAATAAAATTCTTTATTTTGTTAATATATTAATATCAGTAGAGTGGAAATAAACTATGAAATATACCCAACCATTGATACTATCAATTTTGCTTTTAGCCTCTATCTTACTTATCCCTGGAATCAAAGCTCATGACGGTACAGAATTTGAAGCTTATACCAGTACTTCCCCAACAATGGACGGTGTAATAAACGACGACGAATGGGCAGACGCATCAACAACAACTTTCTCTATTCCTGAAGGAGAAGTAACACTTTATGTTATGAATGACCGACGCAGTCTCTTCATTGCTGCAAAAGTTGCCGACAATACACTTGACGAAGTTGTCAATGTAGGACTAGATATTCTCACTATAGACTTTGATGTTCGACATGATGGAGGAGAATTCACTGTTGGCGAAGATACAATATCTATTGGCGCACGTAACCGAATAGGAGATGGTTTTGTTGGACCAGGACTTGATATTCTTGACGATAGTCAAATCGACGTTGATGGAATGGTAGGTCGTATAGGTAATTTTAATCATTTTGAAATTGTACATCCAATCGATTCTGGAGATGCAAATGATATTGCTGCAGCTTATGGACAAACAATAGGAGCTAGATTCATATTCTTCGATCAAAGCGGTCATGATAATGCCGTGATCAGTGTCTTTCCACTTGGTGTAGGAGCAGACGATAGCTCGCAGGCTAATTGGGCAGACATAACAATTGCAACCCCAACTGACGACGGATCTTCAGGTTCATCAGGAGGACTTCCAATAACTGAAATTGGAATAATCGTCGTTCTCTTAGGCTGGGCTGCTTATTTCGGCTCCGTTATTCGTAAAAGACGAAGTTAATAATAACGTACTAGTCTATTAATTGATATTGAAAACCATATTCTTAATCGTCCCTCTACTCTTGGTACTCATTATTGGAGGCGGATTCCTGGTTACTGGTGATTTCTTCAAAGAATCCCCACAAATATGTTTTCTAGAACCATTAGAAAAAACATCCATAGACTTGTATTATTCATGCGAAGATTTCGATGAGGAAAACCCATTGAAACTTACAAAAATAGATCAAGATGAACTTGTTTTGCTTTCTCTGGAATTAATAAATGAAGATAGAGAAAAATACAACTCTCCTCTTGTAGAACTTGGCACCTCTTCAACAGCGCAAGAACATGCTGAAGAACTTCTTAATATTTGCAAGACAAGCTATTGGAGTAACAACGGCATGAAACCGTATATGAGATATTCTGCTGATGGAGGCGAAGGCGCAATAAATGAAAATATTGCCGTCATCGGCACTCCTGAAATACAAAAATACTGGACTCAAGAAAACTTGAAACAAATACTTGCATGGAATCAACATAACATGGTAGAACGAGACGAAGTAAATGAATTCAGACATTCAATGAACATCCTCCATGACGATCATAATTATGTTAATGTGGGAATTGCATGGAGTAACTTTTGCGTAACTATTGTCCATCAATTTGAGGACAGGTATGTTGAATGGAAACAAAAACCTATCTTAACATTAAATAAAGAATTTATCCTTGCAGGGCAAGTCAATTTCAATGCTACAATTGAACAAATTGATATCTTTTATGATCCAATACCAATGCCGCTATCGGATCAAGAATTAATGTCTAGTCCTCCACTTTACGGATTTGGACATATCTGTTCACACCTAATGTGCTCGGACGGTTCCTTGCCTGTAGCAACCGTACTCCCTAACAGTGATTCGAGTCTAGGCCCTGATGTCTTAGAGGAGATAATGAACCAAAACAACCCTGGAAATCCAGAAAATATTCCCTTGTTTGTAGCACATAAATGGGAAATAACTCACGGTGAAGACTTTACAACCTTCTCAATCGAGGAGGATCTAGAGAGACTACTCAACCTGACTGGTAAAGGAGTTTACACCGTTCTTGTATGGGCATCTCCTGCAGATAATCCATCCGACGGTATGGTGCTAACCACTATCTCGATATTCTTTTTATAAACTAAACCAATCTCAATTCAATGCGCACAATAGTTATTTTGTTCATATTATTGTTGATGTTACCAACGGCATCGGCACACATTCCCTATATCGCAAGATCAGAAACATCTGCACGTAACCCAATAGAAATTGAAGACATTCATCTATCTCAAGTCTGGTATTTTGAGCAGGAAACTTCTGATTCAGATGTCTGGCTTTTTTTCAGGACAGAAACTTCTGATGAATTATTTGTACAATTAGGCGTTCCAGTTCTTGATAAATTAAAAAATTATGAACCTACTATTACAATTTATCACATTCATATAGAAAACGACGATAATCCTGGAGCTCCACTTAATCCTGCAGACTTGGAGAATTTGATCTGGAGCTTTCATGAACACGCTAACTACACAACTAATTTTCCGAAACCATCAGATGCTTGCACCAGAGGAATTTCCCGAGAATCACCATGCATCTTCCATGAAACATTTACGGACACATACAGCTGGATCTTGTCTGAAGATAGACTACCAATTGAACCAGGAAGATATTTGATACGCGGAACCTCCGAAGACAAAGGCACCATGTGGATTGCCGTCGGTGAAAGAGAAGAATTCTCAGCTTCTCAATTACCATTTCTAATGTCCAGAACTTCTTCAATAAATAATTTACATGGAAATGAATCCAACAACAATTCCGTGTTAATTGCAACTGGAGCTGTTGTCGCCTTTCTTGCATTCGTAATCTACAGGCGAAGAACTTCGTAAACAACGTTTATATATTATAGATACTAACTTAAGGTTAGTAACGAGGTATATGTATGAACAAACGAAATAATCTCATAGATCGAATATTCGAGAACATGTTCCAAGAGATGCAAAGTCTCAATTCCATGTTCAACAACACCGAATTCCCCAAGAACGTCGAGGCTGGC
>JAKUSK010000032.1 GCA_022449325.1 Nitrososphaerales archaeon
TTTTCCAGGATTTTTTCTATTGTAAATGGCAGCTTGTAGTCCAAATACTGAATCATGTATTGTTGGTACAAATAATTTTATATTATTTTTATAACATGCTTTAAGAATTGATTCTGGTTCTTCTGGAATTCTTTTTGCTATCTCATTTATTAATTCAGATATTGATAAAATCTTTCCATCACTATTATTTGCAATGTCATCATATAGTTCCAGTAATGGCTCGTCAAATTTTGATTGAAAATCATCCTCTGATACTAATACGTCATAAATTCTGTCTATTTTCTTTTCTAGTAAAGCGTCATCTTTCATATTTACATCACCTTTATAGAAATTTCCTCCATACGCTAACATCATGTCGTGAACAAGGTTAGCTCCTGTTGTTACAATTGAATTGACTAACCCTCTTTCTATTAATTCGATTATTACTTTGTTCATACCTGCTGGTACTAATGCCCCTGAAAGTGTCAAAAATATATAGGAATTTGATTTTACCATTTCTTCATATGTATCTACTGTTTTCGCAAGCATTCCTGACATAAATGATCCTGATTTACTCATTTCATTTACTAGCTCATTTGTGGTCATACCTGGCCATATCTTCATTGGCTTTACTTTTCCTTTATGGAAAGTATGTTCTTCCATATCTAGCAATTTTATTTCTTCAATATATGTTATATGCCTAATTTTCAGTCTTTGAACTCCAGAATAAATCCTCTAATCTTGTTACTCCTAATATGTCATCAAAGGAATATCCCAGCGGTCCTAGCAACTGATCAAATGTACTCTTCATAATTTCCTCGTATTTCTTTTTATCAATTTCTCTGATTTTTGCTAACTCTAGAGGCTTTACTCCTCCAATAGTTTTCACAAATGAAATTATGTCTCCAGGCTTCATTACTTCGATATCTCCTTTTTCTCTATTATGCTCCTCTAATAATCTCGCTGCCCGAACATGTTGGGGAATTGTAGTCTTATACATTTTTGTTGACTTGCTCAACATCATTCTAAATGCTAATTTCTCAATGGGTACTTTATCTTCTTTTAATAGTTTGTTACTTTCTCTTGCTATGTTTCTAATTTCTGTTTTAACTTTCTCAAAATCTTTTTCAGTTTCTGCTTCTCCTAATCTCTCAATTGCTTCATAAAAAGCCTCTCTCACAAATAATGGTATGTGACTTTTTTTACCAGTTAATCCTTTTATTATTACTTGACCGTCATTTTTCACGACAATATAGTTCTTCTTTCTTTCGGAAAATACTGCATATCTATATTTAGCTTCTAATTCTAGATCTACTCCTTGATTTTTTTGTGACCATGATATTAAATTGTCAATTTCATTCTGATCAATTGATTTAATAAATAATGAATCTGTATCTCCATATAGTACTTCTATGTTATTATTTCTCGCTGCTTCAACTGTTTCAGTAATTATATTTCTTCCAATAGCTGCTGTTGAATCTGCAACTGGTAAGAAAAACAGTGGAAATATTGGCGCGCCTAGTACTCCATAACTTGCATTTAAAATTACTTTTAACGCTTGTGATACTACTGAGTATAAATTTTTTTCATCCGACGATAATCCTTCCATTTTTGGTAATGGTTTGTAATAATTTACTCTTATATCTCTTAATGAACCTACAAGTAATGATATTATTCCTCTTCTTTTATCACAAATCCAATGTTTACTTCCTTTGATTAAATTTTCTCGATGTTCTTTGTGTTTGCATCTAACTGTTTCATACGATAGATTGTTAACTTTTATTATGCTTGGATATAGGCTTGCAAAATCCAGTGCCGATACTCCAAAATACACTCCTATTTTAGGTTCTAATACCATTCCTCCTTGGTATTGCTTTCCTTCTATTACTGCCTCGGAAGACATTTCCTTTAATTCGTCATCATCTATTGCCAATTCATCTTTTCTTGGAATTAATGCATTGATCTTTCTATGTTCAAAATATACCATACTCCGTATCCAATTCGAAACTCCAATTCTGGATAAATCATTGATTGGCATTTTAGTTATTCTTGAAATAACTAGTAGTAATTTCATTAACAAATCTCCATCAAAGCTTGTTAACTCTAATGTAATCTCTGCATCATTGAAATTGTATCTTGCTAAATGATAATAGGTTTGTTGTCCAATTTCTCCCGTAAATTCAATTTTTGATTTATTTAATATTGCTTTACTAACTGCATTCAAACTATGCTCTGAATATTTATTTCCAAATGCATAAATTTGTATTGATCTATTAAGAAATGTTCTATATAGATCTAAATGTATTCCATGTTTTAAATTTGCTTCAATTCTTCCTAACTGGATTGGTATATCTTCTTTTTTTATTCCTGCTTTTATGGCTCTATTATAAATATACTTTAAATCAAAATCGTCCCCATTATATGTAATAATACATGGATAATTTCTAATTATTTTGAATACATTTTCAAGTAATGTTTTTTCATCATCTACAAAAATAACATCTATATCTTTTTCTAATTCATTTGTTCCTAGTTCAATCCCATTTCTTCTTAGTATAATTACTTGTTTTAAATTATCACTTGCTGCAAATCCTACTGATATTATTTGATATCTTGCTTCACCTGCATCTGGAAATCTATCCATTTTATCTGATTGTACTTCTATATCTAATGCAACTCTTTTTATACTGGGTAACGGCTGACTTAGGAGTTCTGCCCATTCATTAATTTTTTCTTTTATATCATCATCAGCATTTTCTATACCTTTTTGTAACATATCATTCGTTTCTTTTGGCGTTGTAAATTTACTAGGGATTATTTGATTATCCTTGATTTTATAGTATATTCCAGGAATCAGAGATTTATCATACATGTATGTCTCATAATATTTTATGTCGGCTTCCCAAGCAACAACTCTATCTCGTATACTCCTTCCAGGCATTCCGCCTATAATTAATGGGTTATCTGCAATGATCTTTAGCATATTTTCTTCTTTATCATTTAATAAATCAATTTTTTTTGTTTCTTCAATAATTATTTTATCCTCATTTTTGAATGTTTCTAGTAGTTTCTCATCAGTGTCTTTTTTAACTAAACAATATGGTTTATGTTCAGAACTATCGTACCATAATTTTATAGTATTTGTCTTTTCATCATAAAATTTTAAACATGCTTTTTTTTCAATACCATCATATGACGCTGATAGTAAAACCATGTTTTCATTTTCGATTTGTTCACTCATATGTACTTTTATATATCAAATCAAACATAAAACATTATCAATAATTAATGGATGTCTATGACAATGAACAAATCTTTCACTATTCTGTTTGGTATAATTGGAATTTATTGGATTCTTTCTAGTGTACTTCAGCAAGGTTCTTTCTTATTACTTATTCCAGGAATTCTTTCATTGGCTCTCGTAATTCCAATAATATCAAATCGATATGCTAAAAATCTAGTATTGCCTACTTTATTATATAATCTTATTCTTACGTCTTATCAAGTATACTCGTCCTCATCTATACTCTTATCACGATTTATTGGAATTGAAATTTTTATATTTCTTTTTAATCTAATTTTAACTCTATCTATAATTTATTTAATTTTTCAAACATTACGAAGTATGAATATAGATATATCTTAAATATACTTTCCACGATTAAATTAACATATGGATATTGAAAATAAGATTTCTCTAGTTAAGAGACCTCCTACCGAAGAACTGATTCAAGAAGACGAACTTAAAACTCTTTTTGAAACAAATCAGTCTCCTAAACATTATATTGGAATAGAAATGTCTGGAAAACTTCACTTGGGTAGTCTTCTAATTACTGGATTTAAAATTAATGATTTTATCAAAGCAGGCATTCAATCTTCGGTCTATCTTGCAGATTGGCATAGTTACATAAATGATAAATTTGACGGTGATTGGGATAGAATAAAACAAGTTACGGATTATTATGAAGAAGCATTCAAATTTTTCTGTCCTGGAGTCAATATAATAAAAAGTAATTCTCTTTACCATAACAATGATGAATATTGGATGAATCTGATAAAATTCTCAAAACATATGACTTTGTCACGCGCTGTACGATGTTTAACAATTATGGGAAGGAGTGAAAAAGATCAATTGAGTTTATCTCAATATCTTTACCCATCTATGCAAGCTGTAGATATCAAAGAACTTGATCTCGATATTGTTCATGCAGGAACTGATCAACGTAAAATCCATATGCTTGTACGTGAAGTTTTTCCTAAAATGAATTGGAAAGTCCCTATTGCAGTTCATCAACATCTTATTCCCGGTTTATCAAAGGCCGATGAACAACAAGATACTGCATTTACAAAAATGAGTAAATCTAATCCAAAAAATTCAATTTTTATCCATGATTCCGAAGATGACATTAATTCCAAGATTAAAACTGGTTGGTGCCCTGAAAAAATTTCTGAGAATAATCCTATTCTCGAATATTGCCAATATATACTCTTTCATGAATCTGGTACTTTCACAATTGAACGACCTAGTAAATTTGGTGGTGATATGACCTTTAGCAATTATCAAGAATTGGAATCTGAATATGTTAATGGAAATATACATCCTCTTGATCTAAAATTATCTGTCGGACGTAAAATAAATGATATTATCTCTCCAATTCGCGCACATTTTTCAAATAAATCTTCATTATTTTCTTCTCTTTGAAAAGAATTCTATAATAGAGAGTTATTATATGTATAAGTTGGGATATCTGATTAATGATTTCGACAATAACTTCTATAATGTTTGAATATCCGATTCTTAATAATATTCTCCCATTATTAATTTTGATTCTCGCTTCTTATACTTCATTTAAAATTACTCGTAAACTTTTAGTTCGTTTAATCGTTCCTCAGATTAAGAAATCTAAAACCAAATTGGACGATATTCTTATTAAAAATCATTTGTTCTTACGAATTTCCTATTTAGTTCCAATATTGATTCTTGATAATTTTTCATATATTTTAGCTTCTAATCTCTCACTTGAAATTTCTACAATTGAAACAATCATCGCTATATTTACAATTTTTGTTTTTAATTGGATAATCGATTCCATTTTATCTTCATTTACTGATGCTTATTCTAGACGTTATAAACAAATACCCTTGAAGAGTTATGTTCAAATCTTTAAAATTCTAATTATAATATTTTCTGGACTAATTATTATTTCAATACTTTCAGGAATATCACCTTGGGGATTAATTGGTAGTATTGGTGCAATAAGTGCTGTATTATTACTTATTTTTAGAGACACTATTCTATCATTAATTGCCAATCTTCAAATATCATCTAATAAATTAGTTCAACTTCATGATTGGATTGAAGCTCCTGCATTTGGTGCTGATGGAGATGTTATAGAAATTGCTTTACATACTATCAAAGTACAAAATTGGGATAAAACTATCACAGTTATCCCTACTCATAAACTAATTGATTCTTCATTCAAAAATTGGCGTGGAATGGAACAAAGTGGCGGACGTCGAATTAAACGTTCTATTAATATCGATATTTCATCAATAAAATTCTGTAATGACACACTTCTTTCTAATTTTAGTAAAATTGATCTATTATCTTCTTATTTGAAAGAAAAGGATATTTTACTCTCAAAAACCAATAAAAATATGAAAATAGATGATACTTTTCATCAATTAAATTCCAGATCTCTTACCAATATTGGTACTTTTCGCGCTTATGTTATTTCGTATCTTCGTAATCATGATAGTATAAATGAAAATATGACCTTTTTAGTAAGACAACTACCTCCCTCCGAAAATGGCCTCCCAATTGAGATTTATGTATTTAGTAACGATAATGAATGGATTAATTATGAAAATATTCAATCTGATATATTTGATCATTTAATCGCTGCTACTAATTACTTTGATCTAAGAATATTCCAGAATCCATCTGGTCATGATCTTAATTCACTTGTTAAGGACTAATTGATCTATATGTCTAAAAAAATTTCTGTTAATGAACCTGTATTTGATGATAGTGAAGTGAATATTGCTCAAACAATTCTTGATAGTGGTCTGCTTAGCAGTTCCAATATGTATGGAGGAAAATATGTAAAAATTTTTGAAAAACAATTATCAGAATTACTTGATTGTAAATATGCAGTAGCTGTGAACTCTGGTACTTCTGCCTTATACGCATCATTATTGTCCTTAGGAATTAAATCAGGTGATGAAGTACTTGTTCCATCATTTAGCTTTACTGCTACTGCCAGTGCAGTTATTGCAACAGGTGCCACTCCTGTCTTTGTTGATATTTCATCGTCTAATTATAATATTGATTTATCACTAATCGAATCACGTATTTCTAAAAAAACTAAGGCAATTATTCCTGTTCATTTATATGGACATCCTGTTAATATTGAACAGCTTTCTGAAATTACATCTGCTGATAACATTCCAATAATTGAAGACGGTGCACAATCACTTGGATCCTCTATTAATGGAAAAAAATGTGGTACTTTGGGTGATTTAGGCTGCACTAGTCTTTATCCTACAAAGGTTATTACTTCGGGAGAAGGAGGTGTTATTACAACAAACGACGACGAATTATACAATCAATTATTGATGATTCGTAATCATGGTCTTGATAAATCTGGCCAAACAATAAGATTTGGTCTAAATCTTAGAATGCCTGAACTTGAAGCTGCTCTTGCATCTATTCAATTAAGTAAACTTAATGATTTTATTAATATTAGAAGAAAAAATTCTAATATTATTTCTGAATTCATTAATGAATTTGAATTATCTATTCCTGTGGAAGATGATGGCATATTTCTTAATCGTTACTTGTATACACTCTCTCTTAGTCATTCTCGTGAAGAAATCATGACTTTTATGGAAAAACAAGGAATTAATACTGCAATTTATTATCGAACACCTATTCATAAAATGCCTTTTTATCAGACTTTTAATAATACTTACGAACTCCCTAATACCGACACTGCTTCATCTCAAGTTCTTTCTATTCCAATACATTCTGGTTTATCTAACGATGATATTAATCATGTTGGACAATCGCTTTGCAATGCTTTAAAAACTATTTATTGATTTATTATGAACGTTTCAATTATTATTCCAACCTACAATGAAAAAGAAAATATTGTTATTTTAACTGATAAATTGATCAATATATTCAATAATTCTTCTCATAATATGAAAATTATCGTAGTTGATGATAATAGTCCTGACGGAACATCTTCAATAGTTAAACAATTAAGTTCATATGAAAAATCTGTATTTCTTATAACCAGGAAATCTAAATTAGGACTCGGCTCAGCTTATCAAGCAGGTTATAATTGGTGTATTGAAAATAATTCTGATTGTATAATCCAAATGGATTCAGATCTCTCTCATCCTCCTGATATTACAACTCAAATTGTAGATTCTATAAATTCTGGTTATGATGTTGCTATTGCATCACGCTATGTGGATAAAGGCGGTGTTAGTTCTTGGCCAATTCATAGAAAAATTATTAGTCGTATTGCTAATATGCTTGTAAGAACTTTCTTGGGTTCTAAATTACAAGATAATACTACTGGATATAGAGGATTTAATTCTAGTACTATTGATTTACTAATACGTTATGACGTTAAATCTAATGGGTTTTCTTATTTAATCGAATCTGTATATTTATTTCATAAAAAGAAACTCAAAATTCAAGAAATTCCATTTGTATTTCAAGAACGCAGTGCTGGAAAGACTAAACTTTCATCATTTGAAATTCTTCGTTTTCTTTTGTCTATTTTCCATCTATTGATATATGGAATTAAAGAAAAATCAGAATAACAAAAAACACATATAGTACTAATTCTAAAATAAATTGATAATATTTGGAATCCAACGATGATACTTTTGGCGGCGTAGTCTATGAATGCGTTCGTTGCGCTACTCCCGTTACAAATGAAGATCTTGCTGCTTTACCTGAAATCAAGTGTATTTGTGGTTATAGAATCCTGAAAAAAAGAAGACCTTCGGTAGTAAAACAAGTCAAATCAGTTTAATTCGTCATTTTACTAAGATTTGAGTAATTTTCTGTAAGCTTTTAAACTTACTTGGATATAATTATTCCAATAATGAAGAGCTCTTCGCCTGTCTATATATCTGGCTATGGTGGATATGTCCCACGATTAAGACTTCCTACTACTGATATTGCTAAACTTTGGAAGGGAGGCGGTTCTGGACCTAATAAAGCAAAGAGTGTTGCTAACATTGATGAAGATACAACAACTATGGCTGTTGAGACAGCTCGTGATGCTCTTTCTATGTCTGGTCCATGTGAGGTTGGTGCAATTTTTGTAGGCACTGAATCAAAACCTTATGCTGTTAAACCTACTAGTACCATTGTAGCTCAAGCTTTGGGAGTTCATCAAACACTTGCATCTGATTTTGAATTTGCATGTAAAGCTGGAACTGAGGCTATGCAAGTCATAACAGGATTAATTGGTTCTGGAATGATCTCTCACGGTATTGCTCTTGGCGTAGATACTGCTCAGGGTAGACCTGGTGATAATCTTGAATATACTGCAGGAAGTGCAGCAGCTGCATTTGTTTTAACTAATGATAATAAAAAACCTATAGCTAAAATCGAATATAGCACCTCTTATGTAACTGATACTGGAGATTTCTGGAGACGACAAACTGAATCTTTTCCTCGACATCTTTCACGTTTTACAGGAGAACCTGCTTATTTCCACCATGTCCAATCATCTGTTAATCAATTGCTTTCTGAAACAAATTTACAACCTTCTGATTTTAAATATGCTGTTTTTCATCAGCCTAAT
>JAKUSK010000033.1 GCA_022449325.1 Nitrososphaerales archaeon
CATGAATTTTTCATTTGTTTGATTAATCTTTACTTCAAATTCACTGAATAACATTTGATTTGCATCTTTTTCTATAACTAATTTCTCTAAAAATTCAAATAATAATAAATCTCTTTCTTGTGACTCAACCTTGAAGGTGTATTTTTGATTAGTTTTAATACTTTTCAAATCATCTACCATTGTATTTGTTAAGGCCTTGCCTGAATCTATAAAAATACCTTCTAATGAATCTGAATTAACTTCTATTGCCGCATCTGCCATTGATATATCGTCTATATACCTGTATGGCAATTTTATCCCTTTACATTACCTATAGGAATGAATCTAACTACTCGCTTTGAAATCTTGGCATTAACTGTTGCATCAACTACATCGTCAATATCTTTGTATGCATCTCCTGCTTCTTCAGCTAATCCTGAATATGAAACTGATTTTACGTATATTCCTTTCTTTAACATATCCTTATACAAAGTTTCTCCTCTAAACATCTTTTTTGCTTTTGTTCTACTCATAATTCTCCCACTTCCATGTGCTGTACTAGCAAATGTTTCTTTATGTGCTTCTTTTGTACCCATTAGTAGATATGAACCTGTTTCCATACTACCTCCAATAATTACTGGTTGTCCAATATTTCTATATTTTATTGGAATCTCTGCCCTTCCAGGACCAAATGCCCGTGTAGCTCCTTTTCTATGTACAATCATTTTTTTATTTTTTCCATCTACTTCGTGTTCTTCAACCTTTGCTGTGTTATGAGCAACATCATAAACCATTGATAGACCTAATTTTTCTGCATCTGTCTTGAAAATATTTGAAAATACTTCTCTAATTCTGTGTAAAATTGTTTGTCTATTCACAAATGACATATTTATTGCACATTGCATTGCTGAAAAATAGTCCTGACCTTCTTGTGATTGAAAAGGCGCACATGCTAGTTCACGATCTAAAATTTTAATATTGTATTTACTTTCCATGACTCCCAAAAACTTTTTCAAATAATCTGATGCGACTTGATGCCCGAATCCTCTACTTCCACAATGAAACATAATTACTACTTGATTTGGAAATATTCCTACTGCTTTTGCTGCTTTTTCATCAAATATGTATTCTGGTTTAACTACTTGTATTTCTAAATAATGATTTCCAGATCCTAAAGTTCCAATTTGTTTTAATCCTCTTTTTATTGCCACATCGCTAATTTTCTCTGAATTAGCTTCTTTCATTATTCCATTTTCTTCAGTATTCTCTAAATCGTCTTCCCATCCATATCCATTTTCAATACACCAAGTCGAACCCATTTCCGTAATATCTTTAAATTCTGATTTATTAATTTTTACAAATCCTGCTCCTCCTACTCCCGCAGGTACTTTGTTATAGAGTTGATCTACTAATTCCCGTAATTTTGGCTTTACATCATTATATGTTAAATTAGTAAGAACGAGCCTCATCCCACAATTAATATCAAATCCAATTCCTCCCGGTGAAATTACTCCTTCTTCCAAGTCCATAGCTGCTACACCTCCTATGGGAAATCCATAACCGCTATGTGCATCTGGCATAGTATATGCATAATTAATTATTCCAGGTAATGTGGCAACATTTGTAATCTGATCAATTACTTGATGATCCATATATTTCAGTAATTGTTTAGTAGCATAAATTCGAACAGGAACATTCATACCTTGTTTATAGTTGGTAGGTATTTCCCAGATTGTATTTGATTTCTTTTTAACTATGTTAATAATGTCATTCACATTGTTTCTATTCTAATTTATTTAGAATGTTATTTAATTATATCATCATGCAGGATAATTACTTAATTATTAATATTAATGTAAAAACAGGTCTTAAAGATAATTTCGTCAAATTCGAAAACAATCAAATCCTTCTTGGTGTTAAATCATTTCCCTTACACAATAAAGCTAATCTTGAAGTCATTAATACAATATCACAATTATTTCATGTTGATGCCACTAAAATTAAAATCATTCAAGGACTATCTAATAATATTAAAACCATTAGAATCATTGACCCAAAACATATTCCTGAAGAACTTCTATAATATATTAGTTAATATACTGAGAGCTCTTGTCTTTATTTGAATATTCTTTCCCTTCTGTTTTTGTTTTCATTTCTTCTACTTGATTCATTAATTCATTTGTTTCTTTAATTTTATTTGATAACTCATTCAAGTTAATTTTTATATTCAATATTTTACTTAATGATTCTAGTATTGCTTTAGATGATTTTGGATCAATCATGTATCCTGATGTCTCACCTAGCAAAGAATAACCTTCGATTCCCTTTATTTTCGCAGTTCCAATTAATATTCCATTCATTCCTGTTATCATACCTTGATTCATAATTTTAATTCCCTTATTTTTTAATAGCTTTACATGTTTCTTTTCTGTCGTTGCACCAAAAACTTTTGGTTTATTTACGATTTCACCTGTTATATATGCAGCAAGCGTGAATATTTTTTTAATACCTAAATTTTTTGCATATTCTATAATTTTTTCAGAGACTAAGTAATTTCCTCTCTCTGTAATTGGTTGTACATCTCCAGTTAAAACCAATATATCATTATTTGATTTTCCAGTTTCTATATGATATATTGTATTTGACATTGTTTGAACTATGCCTTTGCTCGTGGCTATTTGAGGTGGGAAATAATCACTCTGAATTTCACAAATTACCGTTGATTCAAATTCATTTAACAAATGCTCTGCCGCTAATTTTCCCACATATCCGCTCCCCGGCATTCCACAAATTAACACTGGATTCTTGAATTTTCTTTTTTTTAATGTTTTAAGTCTTATATCCATTTGGTAATTATTTCTTGGTCATGATTTATTAAGAACTTTTCTGACAATTATATTGTGTCAACAAAATCAGTACAAGAAGTAACAACCTTCGTTCGTATGCCTAAACCCAAGCAAAAAGAATTTTGGGATGCTCGTCGTATTGAACATCTTCGTGAATTAGCTCTTACTGGCAAGGCTGCATATTTATGGGAAGATCATTCTGAAAGTTCTAGAGTACTTGATAGACTTGCATTTTCAGATATTGACCCTGCTAAATCTAATGAAAATTTTAAACAAATACGTAATGACCCTTCACTTATTGAAAATATTGATACTAGAATCAAACTAGCTTATGGTAGAATTGGAATATCTGCGCCATTATATCTTGGTGATATGTCGTTTGGAGCTCTAAGTGGAATTCCTAATATTGCATTAGCTCGTGCTTCTGATGCCACTGGTGTTATTAATGGCACTGGTGAAGGTGGTTTACATCCTGATGTTGCTGCTTGTAAACAAATAACTGTTCAATGGGCTTCTGGAAGGTTCGGAGTTGATATTGATGTTCTTAAAACTGGACAAGGCATTGTAATCAAAGTTGGTCAAGGTGCAAAACCAGGTATTGGTGGACACTTGCCTGGTTCAAAGGTCACTGGTCCTATTTCTCGTGCTCGTAGAATACCTGTTGGTAAAGATGCTGTATCTCCTGCTCCCCATCATGATATTTATTCTATAGAGGATTTGGGTCAAAGAATATGGGCTTTGAAAGAGGCTACTGGCAAACCTGTTTTTGTTAAAATTGGTTGTACTAATTATGCTCCATACATTGCATCTGGAGTGGCTGCAATGGGTGCTGACGGAATTATTATTGATGGTTCTGGTGCAGGTACTGGTGCTGCTCCTTCTGTAATTCGTGATCATGTAGGACTTCCTATTGATTTAGTTGTTTCTTGGGTAGATCGTATTCTGACTCAACAAAACCTTCGTAAGGGTTTCTCTGTTATTGCTGCAGGTGCTGTTAGTAATGCTGAAGATACTGCTAAAATACTGGCATTAGGAGCTGATTGTGTTAGTACTGGAACTGCTACATTAGTTGGTTTAGGTTGTCTTATGGTTCATAAATGCCATATTGGTTTCTGTCCTGCACTTCTTACAAACAAACTCGTAGACGATCCTACGAAAGTTCTTTCACTTGATAAATCTGTTGAATGGACTTCTCAAATGATATTTGGTTGGATTGAGGAATTTAAATGGATTCTGCGGGAATTGAATCTTAATTCTGCATCTGAATTAGTTGGAAGACGAGATTTACTTCGTGGTTATAACATGCATGAAGAAACAGCAAATATTTTGGGAGTAGAACTTGATCACTCTTCTAAATCATTAGTTGGTCCTCAACCTATTCAAAAACAAGTATCTGACGATGAATATTGGACGCCAATTCTTCAAGGCGAACTTCGTGAACTCTCTGGCAGTGCAGGAAGAAATCCAGGTGAAGCAGTAATTACTAGTATGGGGACAATTTCTGCACCCTTTGTTGATCAACCACGTTCTGTCTGTGACTGGATTCGTTCTGATGGCGCACAAGTCACTCGTCCTAGTATTGATCCTTATAGAGAAGAAATTGAAACTTCAACATATTTAGCACATGGCGATATTAGATTGTCTAATCCGATATATCTTGGACGGCTTACAGAAGAAGGTTCTATTGAAAACATCTTTTATGAAGTGGCTGCATCTATGGGTTTGTTATTTAATTCGAATAAATTACTCGACGATACCAATAAATCCATGAATTCATCTCTTTTAATTCCTCATTCTGAATTCTTAAACAAAGATAATTCTGGAATAAAATGTATCACTATTGATTATAATCAAATCGAACAAATTGAAGAATTGTCTAAAAACGACATTCATATTATGGTGAGATTCCCATCTAACGAAAAGACTATTAATTTAATTCCATCAGTGATTGAACAAAAGATTACAGGAATTATTATTGATTGGGACTTTGAGAATAATCAAGATACTATAGATCTTGCAATTTGTACTTCCGAAGTAGATAATATTTTACGAAATACACGAATAAATACTACGATTGCTAGAAATGAAATTAATTTATTAGTTGAAGGAAGTCGCGTTCGTATGGCTGCTGATATATTCAAACTAGTTGGATTGGGAGCTGACGCCGTTGGAATTAGTAAAGCTGCTTTATTATCAATTAACTACGATCCAAAGAAGTTCCGTAATGATAGTAATGAATCTAATTTTGACCAAGATAAAACAAGAGAAAAACTTGAATATACTATTCTAGCTATGCAAAAAGAAATTAAATTATTAGCTGGCGCTGCAGGAATTAGTTCTATTCAAAATTCATTATTGGGCAATCGAGAACTATTCCGAACTGTTGATTTGGATCCATTAATTCGAAAACGACTTGGTATTAAAGCAGGTGGGTCTCCTTGACTGATAATAAATTAGTTAGTAAGGATGATTGTGGAGTATTTGCAGTCTTAAAGAAAAAACACTCTTCTAAAATTCCTAATCAAATAGCTGTTGATGGTATTGAATGTGTTAGATTTCGCGGTAGTAAATTTGGTGCTGGCTTTGCATCATTTAATATTGAAAATTCTAATAAAGATTTTTTATTGAGTATATTTGTAGAAAATGAGAATACATTTGATGAAATAAAGACTATTTTATCTGATCATGGTTTTACTATTGGAAACATTAAATCACAAACAATTGCAGCTTCTGAATTGTCACTTGACATATCTTTGATTATTAGTACTGATAATTCAGAAAAATTATCTCAAGTAGTTAACGAAATCAATTATAAATTTTCTACTCCTAATTATCGCGCTAGAATTTATTCTTCAGGAAATTATGTTAACGTCTATAAAGACATAGGCTATCCTTCTGATGTAGCTTCTTCTACAGGCCTTATAACATCTGATACTGTTGCTGATTTATGGATTGCTCATACTCGACAACCTACTAATTCACCTGGTTCTTCTGCAATTTGGTGTCATCCATTTTCTAATGTAAATGCTGCTATTGTACATAATGGAGACATTAGCTCTTTTGGTTCAAATATTAATTTTCTTAATTATCGTGGAGTAACAAATCTTGTAGGAACTGATAGTGAAGTTGTTGCATTTATTGTAGATTATCTAGCTCGTATTGAAAATTTATCAATGAACGATATTGGCTTAATTCTTTCTAATCCATATGATCGATTTCTTTATAGATTGGGAAGTGACAAAACAAAATATATACGCGATTTGCTCTATCGTTATCGCGGTGCTGAATTAGACGGACCATTTACTATTTTTATTGGATATTCTGATGGAAATGATGTATACCTTCTTGCCGTCATTGATCGTTCTAAATTTCGTCCTGTAGTAATTGGTGAAGACGATGACTGTATTTACATGGCTAGTGAAGAATGTCAAATTAGAATGTTATCTCCTAAAGCAAATATCTGGACTCCACAACCTGGAAGATTTGTTCTTGCTTCAATGAATCAAGGTATTATTGAATCTGGACGAGATTCTGATACAATTGATTCAATTAGTTCTGACCTGATACAAATTGAGAATTCTCATGACATCTCTCAAAATATTATTGATTCAAACGGCCTATCGTCATATGAATTGAATACGAATATCAAGTCTATTTTAAGCGATGGACCAAAACAAGTTAATTTAATGAATGTACGAGGCCAAAGATATCTCGGTGTTAACCTTCCCAAAGATACTGAATTAAATATTTACGGTACACCTGGAAATTGTCTCGCTAATTTCAATAAAGGCACTAACATCAATGTTTATGGAAGTGCTGAAGATAATGTAGCTGATACTATGTATGAAGGTAAGATTACAATTCATGGCAATACTCGTGATGTAATTGGTTATGCACTTCAAGGCGGTAAAATATTTATTCGCGGTAATGTTGGAAATCGTGCATTTATTTTAATGCGTGAATACGAAGAAAGCCGTCCTGTTGTTATTGTAGGAAATCGAGCAGATGATTATTTTGGTGAATATATGGCTGGAGGTCTTGCATTGGTTCTTGGGATTGATTCTCTTGATTCTGCAGAACCAGAACAATTGGTAGGTAATTTTCTTGCTACTGGAATGTTACGTGGTCTAATTTATGTAAGAGGAAAAGTTAATGCTGATTCTATTGGATTAAAACCTCCTAAAGAAGATATAATTAATTATCTCTCTTATCTTAATTATAAAGGGGTTATTGATACTGATTTATTCGAGCAACTCTCATCTGCTTCTGATATAAATCTTAATTTCTTAAAATCAAAACTCTCTGACGATGCATTCAATTCAGTGAAGAAACTATTTTCTAGCAAATATAGTGTTAATTTAGATATTGAATACCGAAAACTAGATTCTTCTGATCTTGAGTTATTGATTCCATATCTTAATGAATTCGTATCTGATTTTGATATTTCAGACGATGTACTAAACAAGCTTCTTAGTTCTGAATATACGATTGTACGATCTATTGATAAATCCAAAGATTCAAAAACTCCAAAAGTAACAATTGTCGAAGAATAAAATTTATTCTTTTTTACCTTTTAATTTATCTGATAGGGAAGTCATTTTCCCATCTTTTGACACTGATATTGAAGTGGGCACTGTAATTCTTAATCCTGTGTTTCTAAATACTGCTAATAACTCTCCTCCTGATATAGTGTTATTTATTTTACCATTTTTGATTAATTCTATTAACTGATTTACTATACGTTCTGTCTCTTTTGGATAATACGCCTCAGCAATTTTTAATACTTCATCGCCTCGATCAACCAATCTTGACACTAGAATATCCTTTGGATTAACTTGCTTATTCTTATTCTCAATTCTTTTCATTAATTCCTTTATTTTCTTTTGTTTCAGAATTTCTAATTCTTTATCTTCACTCATTCTCGGTATATATTAGAAAATCTCTAATATAAAACAAATGATAAAATAAGGTTTAAATGCGGTAATTAGACAATAACGTTTACTTAATTGAATTCAGATAAAAAAATTCTTATTTGTGATAAAATAGAA
Source organism: Nitrososphaerales archaeon (assembly GCA_022449325.1). Taxonomy (GTDB): domain Archaea; phylum Thermoproteota; class Nitrososphaeria; order Nitrososphaerales; family UBA57; genus UBA57. Next base: position 7,874 of record JAKUSK010000033.1, read on the forward strand.
CCCGAAGGCATCAATTTACTGACTGAATCGGGGTTTAATATTTTGGAAAGAACGTCAATCACTCCAGATGAACTACTTGAAGAAATTAAAGATGTTCATGTTGTAGTTGTTCGTAGTCGAACCAAAATTACTGAGTCTGTAATTAATAACGGAAAAAACCTTCAATTAATCTGTAGGCCCGGAACTGGTCTAGATAATATTGATACATCTGCTGCAAATAATCATGACATTCCGGTTTATAATTCAGTTGAGGCTTCTACCAATGCAGTTGCTGAATTGACTATTTCTCTTGCAGTTAGCCTCTCTCGTTCTATTCCTTTAGCAGATCAAGCATTGAAAAATGGCGAATGGTTAAAAAATTCTCTTCTTGGTAGCGAATTACGAGGCAAAATATTTGGTGTTATTGGTCTTGGACGTATTGGCCGTCGAACTGGTATTCTTGCATCTGCTCTTGAAATGAAAGTTATTGGTTTTGAAAAAGAAGTTGTTGATCCTGAATACTTGAAAAAATACAATGTTACTCAAGTCGAATTTGACGAATTATTATCTACTTCTGATTTTATCAGCTTACATCTGCCTGCTACACCTGAAACAATTAACATGATAGGAAAAAAACAATTTGAACTAATGAAAAATACCTCATTTATTATTAATACTGCTCGAGGTCAATTGATTGTTGAATCTGATTTATTTGACGCACTTACTAACAATCAAATCGCCGGTGCAGCTTTAGATGTTTTCGAAACAGAACCTCCTACTAACTCTGAATTAATTAAACTGAAAAATTTAATCGCTACTCCTCATATTGGCGCTCAAATTATAGAAGCACAAAAAGATGCATCCATCGTTATTGCTCAAAAAATTATAAAATATTATTCAGATAATCGCCCTGAGGAATAGTGATTCTCTTGAGAGAATTAGCTA
>JAKUSK010000034.1 GCA_022449325.1 Nitrososphaerales archaeon
TCCGCCATTAACCAGATTTTAAAATTATCACTGCGTTCAAGACCTTCTTCTTGCATAATTTTTATTGTGTCTTTTACTTCAGATGTGTTTCTAGCAAATGGTAACATTGTCCAAACATTTGTAAAACCGTTATCACGTAATTTTTTAATTGTTTGACATTCTAAACGAAAAGCAGGTTCATAATCTGGACTTATGTATCTTGAGATACCCCTCCAACCTATCATAGGGTTTTCTTCACGTGGTTCATATTTTTCTCCGCCTTCGAGTTTACTATATTCATTTGATTTAAAGTCACTAAAACGTACAACAACAGGACGGGGAGTGATTGTACTAGCTACTTTACTTATTCCTTCATAAAGCGTATTAACAAATTTATCAGATTCATTGTCTTCAATTAGTTTTAATGGGTGTTTAGAAATTTTATCCGCAATAAGAAATTCGATACGCATCAATCCAATTCCGTCAAATGGAAGGACTTTATATTTATCAATAAGGTCAGGAGAACCAAGATTCATGTATATTTGAGTAGCAGTTACTGGCCAAGATTCGCTATCAAAGGAAGGTTTTTCTTCAGATTTACTTTGGATTTCAATCTTACCATCGTATATACATCCAGAAGAACCGTCTACTGTAACTTCTTGTTTAGGTTTTAAGAGAGTGGTAACATCTTTTACTCCTACAATACAAGGAATTCCTAATTCTCTAGATACTATGGCAGCATGGGCAGTAGCGCCACCTGATTGAGTAATAATGGCAGAAGCACGTTTCATAATTGGCGTCCAATCAGGAGTAGTCATTTGAGTAACAAGAATTTGATTTTCTTGGAAACTAGAAGTATTCTTTATGTCTAAAATGATATTTGCATTACCAGACCGAATGCCAGCAGAAGCTCCTATTCCTTTAAGTATAGGTTCAGCGACAGATTTAGATGAAGAATGAACAGTTTCTGGACGTGCTTGTACAATGAAGATATCATGAGAATTTTTTTCAAACACCCATTCAATGTCCATAGGTTTGTCATAATGCTCTTCAATTTGGACAGCAAAATTTGAAAGTGCTGTTACAACATTATCGTCAATTGAAGGTTTATTTTGTAGATCTTCTGGTACGTCAATTTCGGTTGCAGAAGCTCTGTCGGCAATTGCAAATTTTCCTTGCGTAGCTCCTCGAATTGTCATAAGTTTTTTGGTATTGATATTGCGAGAAGAAATATCCAGATTTGGTTTTGTAACAATAAAAGAATCTGGATCAACTTTACCCTGTACTATGGTTTCGCCTACACCCCATGAACTTTCGATGTAAATTTCATTTTTATTTCCGCTAACAGGATTTAGTGTAAACATAACACCTGCAGATTCGGGATCTAACATTTTTTGAACAGTAATACTAGCTAAAACAAGGAAATGATCAAAGTTTTTTTCATGTCTATAAGATATTGCACGAGATGAAAAAACCGAACTAAGGCATTTTTTAACAGATGTAAGAACGTTGTCTATTCCTTTGATGTATAGAAAAGAATCCATTTGACCCGCAAAACTGGCAGAAGGTAAATCTTCAGCAGTGGCACTACTTCGTACCGCAACTTCTATGTTGTCGCCTAAAGAAGCATACGAAGAAGAAATTTCAGAAATTATATCTTCAGAAAGAGGAATATTTTCAATAATCTTCCTAATTTGATCACTGCAAGAATTAATTGAATTAAAATCATCAATATCTAGAGTATCTAGAATTTCGCTAATTTGAGTTTTGAATTCTGACTCTATTACTAATTTTTTGTATGCAAGAGTAGTAATAGCAAATCCATCAGGAACTGGAAGTCCAGTATTTAATAACTCTCCTAGATTAGCACTTTTACCACCTACTAGATCTACATCTTTACTTGTAAGGGATTTTAAAGGGCGAATAAAGGAATCCGACATAACTAGATTATAATTAATTCAATTTTTATTAAATATTACGCGTATCCGGATGAGAATTTTGAAATATAATAATAACATAATTGAAGTTACTTGTTATATCAAATTTATTTTCTTATTTTATTGAATCCATATCTGATTATTTCAATAGTAATTTTCTTGCTTGACTTATTATTTTACTTTAGAATTGAGAAGAAAAAGGAATTACGAATGTCGATACTTTGGGGAAATTTTATTATTCTATTCGGGCTTGTCTTTTTGTTTTTATTGAGTCAATTAGAGATTCAAACATTCAGAGAAGATTTAATGATTTGGAAGAGAATTGCATCAATAATAATTTGGTCAGGCTCTATATATTCGGTAATTTTAATAACGTCAGAAATCAAGGTTTTGAGTAGAAAATAATATGATTAGAATCGAAACTGTAATAAAGAATTTTCTGAAATTATCAATATTAAATACAATTGTTGCAATAATATTTTTATTTCCTATTTTAATTCCGCAGTTAGCTTTTCCAATCCTAATTACTGAATGGCCAGGAATTTACATGGTCTTGGCATATTTCATATTTTTATTTGCTGCAGTAATTGGATTTATTGCATGGACATTTGCATATTATTTATTATGGAAATTATATGAAATAAAATTTGTAAAAAGAAATTTAGTGTATGCGCAAATAGTATTTTTAGAAATTGGTGCTTTGCTTGCCTGTATTTTTATGTATTGGGGAGGATATGTGGGATCTTCAGCTGCATATTCAGGAATGTCCGAATTTGTTGTGGGAATAATGATGGAATTTGCTACAATACCAAGTGGACTTGGAATTGGATTGATTTTATTTGGTAATTTATTTGGAATATTAAATTTAATATTAGCTTGGAAAGAATAGTGGTCAGTGTCGTCGCAGTGTCCTCATAATTCAGACTAAAAGAGGATATAATCCCGGAGCTTCATCTGAACTCAGTCTGGGGCGACTAATACTTCATCCCAAAGATAGATTGTATTGAGATAATTTAATTCTTCTTATTTTTTATTGATTTGAGTGTACCTGAGACTTGTAGAATCTCTATATTGTGACTAATTAATTGTTCTTTGGTTAAAGACAGATTGTCAAGTTTTACTTTTAGAATTATGTTTTTACTGAAGCTATTTCTCACAATTTTAATATGTTTTAAATTCAATGATTTAATATCTTCGGCATTATCTTTGTTAATTAGAAGATATCGTTTTTTTACTTTCAATAATACTCACACAACAATTCATTATATGATTTTATTGCTTTATTTTCATTTAATTTAATTTTAGGTTTCATCTTTATTCTAACAGAATCGTCATAAGAGATTACCAAAATGTCATCGATTATCGCTTGTTTATTAAAACGTAGATATAGATTGAATTTATCATCTAAATAATTAATCAAATCAGTGTTGAGATTAGACAAATCATTACTGCTAAGAGAAGAAAATATTTTTTCTGCTATTGTATGTACGCGATCCCGAATAAAATGGGCGCTAATTAGGTGGATAGTATTACCATGATGTCCCTCAGTTTTTTTAATACTGAAATCATCAAGAGATAAGTCTAATATAAGGCATAAATGAGACAAGAAATTTTCAGTATTTTCAGTCTCATGAAGGACAAAAGTGATTTCAATGGTTCGAAAAGCCATTTTATTTGAAGTTTTTTTCAATACAGTTAGAAATATATTCATAATTGCGAGTCTTAAATGTTAACTAATGAAGACAGGACAAATTTGCATAGGTTTAGAATCAACGGCTCATACATTTGGGGCATCTATTGTAGATGCGGATGGGAATATTTTTTCAGATGTGAAAGATATCTATAAAGCTCCAAAAGGTTCTGGAATACATCCTAGAGAAGCGTCTAGACATCACTCGAATATTGCAAATGAAGTAATACAAAAAGCACTAGATGAAGCTAAGGTGAAGTATACAGAATTAGACATAGTATCTTATTCTGCAGGACCAGGTATTGGTCCATGTCTTCGAGTTGGTGCAACTGCTGCAAGAGCTTTATCATTAAAATTAAACAAACCACTTGTTCCAGTTAATCATGCAATTGGTCATATTGAATTAGGGTGTTTATTAACAGGTACAACAGACCCAGTAAATCTTTTAGTTTCTGGAGGTCATACAATGATTCTAGGATTTAATTCTGGTAAATGGAGAGCGTTTGGAGAAACTCTAGACTTAACAATAGGTCAATTAATTGATCAGATTGGAAGGTATGCGGGTTATAGTTCTCCAGCAGGTGCAACAATTGAAAAATTAGCTAGTAAGTCGGAGAACTATCTGAGGTTGCCTTATTCCGTAAAAGGTAATGATGTTTCATTTTCGGGAATGTTAACAAGTGCAAAGAAAATGATTGACAAAGGAGAAAAAGTTGAAGATGTATGTTTTTCATTACAAGAAACAGCATATGCAATGTTAGCAGAAGTTACGGAAAGAGCATTGTCGTTCTTGGAAAAGAAAGAAGTTATAATAACAGGAGGAGTAGCCGCAAGTACGAGATTGAAAGAAATGTTGGAAGACATGTGTAATGAAAGAGATTCAAAGTTGTCAGTAATTCCAAGAAATTATGCAGGAGACTGTGGTGCACAGATAGCATGGACAGGAATATTGGCGTACAATAGTGGTATAAAAGTTTCAGTAGATGAGAGTTGGGTAAGACAATCTTGGAGATTAGACAGAGTAGATGTAAAATGGCGAAAATAATTAACGTAGGTGCAGAGGCAACAGTAACAGTCACTGAATGGTTCGGAATATCAGCTATTTCAAAACGTAGAGATGTTAAGAAATATAGGCGTCAGGAAATAGACGAATTTATCAGATCGAATAGAACTTTGAAGGAGGCCAACATGTTAAACAGAGTCAGAGAGAAAGTGGATGTTCCAAGTATTTATTTCGTTGATTTAAGACAATCAGAAATAATAATGGAGAATATAGATGGTACAAAAGTGAGAGATGTATTAACAAAAGATGAGTCAAATAAAGCAGATATAGGTAGAATAATTGGAGAAATGGTAGCAATATTACATAAGAATCACATTATTCATGGAGATTTAACTACTTCTAATATGATAATAAGGAAAAATGGAAGTATTTGTTTAATAGATTTTGGATTATCTTCGACAAGTAAAAAATTAGAAGATAAAGGAGTGGATATAAGACTGTTTAAGGGAATTTTACAAAGTGCACATAATGACGTGTTTAATGTAGTGTTTAATAATTTTAAGAAGGGTTACAAATCTGTAATGAAAAATTCCACTGAAGAAATTTTTTCGATTGTTAAGAAAATTGAAATGAGAGGGAGATATGCAAGAGTTGACTAGTAAAAAGATTAGCTTAGCAACAAAAAATATGGACAAATATGAAGAGATGAGGAACATATTAGAAGATTATAATTTAGATCTTCGAGTAGTTGATTTAAAGGGAACGGAGATACAAGCATTTAGTGTTTTATCAGTTGCTGAACATTCTGCAAAAGAAATAGCTTCAAAAACTGATGATGCTTTTATTGTAGAGGATTCAGGAATTTATGTCAATTCACTATATGGTTTTCCAGGTCCATATTCAGCGTTTGTTTATAAGACAATAGGATTGGGTGGAATAGTAAGATTGTTAAAAAATAGAGAAGACAAAACTGCAGAATTTCATTCCGCTTTAGTATATGGAGATAAAGGAAAAGTTGTAAAGAGTTTCATAGGTATTTGTGAAGGAACCATATCAACTGATTTACAGGGAGAATTGGGATTTGGATATGATCCAATATTCATTCCCAAAGGAAAGAAGAAAACTTTTGCTGAGATGGAATTGAACGAAAAAAATCAGATATCTCACAGGTCAAAAGCGGCTCGAATATTTGCTGAATGGTTGGAGAATAACAAATAAAAACGTAAGACTTATCATTATAAACATCTTATATGGTGAAGAGAACAGTTGACAAGAATACACGGAAATAGTAGAGGAAAATCACAATCCATGAAACCATCTACTATGAAGTCTGATTGGGTCAAGTTGACGCCTGAACAGATTGGAAAACTTGTAGTTGAAATGAATAAAGAAGGACTAAATGCAAGTCAAATTGGCATAAAATTAAGAGATGAACATGCAATCTCATCGATAAAATCAGTAACTGGAAAGACTATGAAACAATTTATGGAAGAGAATGGCATCAACCAAGAAATTCCTGAAGATTTAGAGGCTTTAGTAAAAAGAGCATTAAGTTTACAAAATCACCTAAAATCAAATAAAGGTGATAGAAAAAACGTAAGGTCTTTAGAGTTACTTGAAGCTAAGGTACACAGACTTTCGAAATATTATAAAAAGAAGAATATAATTCCTAAGAATTGGAAGTATAAATCAGTAATTGCACAATTATCTTAAGTATAGAATAATATCTAATAAAACAGATATGAAAAAAAACATAGAAATTGACATTAGTGTAAAATTCAGGAAAAAATCTACGGCTGTAATTATTGCTAAATCATTAGATCCCGACAATAAAGATTTTCCAGAAGGGTTAACTATGAATCAGAGTGTAGAAAATAATGTTTTAAAGATAAAATTCAAATCTAACAATGTGGTAGAAACTTTGTTAAATACTGTAGATGAGGTTTTAGCAATGATTGATATGACTAGTAAAACGTTGGAGAAGGTGGAATAATTGATTGATCCAAAGGTAATAAGATCAGAACCAGAAAGAATTGTTGACATGTTAAAAAATAGAAATGTAAAAATAGATATTTCAGAACTCCTAACTGTAGACAAGAAAAGAAGAGAATTAATCACTGAATTAGAATCGTATAAAATGAAACGAAATAGAGTTTCTCAGGAAATATCAACAAAGAAAAGTCAAGGGGAAGATATATCAGAAATACTGACAGAAATGAAAAATATATCAACTAAAATTGAGGAATTACAAGATACCGTAAAAGTAAGCCAAGATGATTATAATAATCACTTGGAATCTATACCAAATCTGATTCATGATTCAGTTCCAATTGGAAAAGATGAAAAAGCAAACAAAGAAGTTGAAAATTGGCAACCTGAAACAGGATTAAATAAGAATTCACAGGACCATATAGAACTATCTGAGAAGAATAATTTGGTGGATTTAGAGCGAGCTAGTAAGATTTCAGGTTCGAGATTCTATTTTTTGAAGAATTCTTTAGTAAGAATGAATTATGCGTTAATTGCATTTGCTCTTGATTATATTAATAAAAAAGGGTATGCTATGTTGCAACCTCCGTATTTAATGAACAGAAAGCCGATGAGCGGAGCAGTAATATTGTCAGATTTTGAAGAAGTAATTTATAAAATTGAGGACCAGGATTTATACTTAATTGGAACGTCAGAACATGCATTAGCTGCAATGCATTCGGAAGAGATATTTGCCAAAGAAGACTTGCCTAGAAAATATGTATCAGTTAGTCCATGTTTTAGAAAAGAAGCAGGATCACATGGAAGAGATACTAAAGGAATATTCAGAGTGCATCAGTTTGAGAAAGTTGAAATTTTTTCCATTACAGATCCAGAAAGTTCTTGGACACAACATGAAGAGATTCTAGAAGATGTAAAACAATTTTATAAAGAATTAGAAATACCATACAGAATCATGTTATTAAGTTCAGGAGATATGGGTAAAGTCGCGTCAAAAACTTTTGATATTGAAGCATGGTTACCTGGACAAAACAACTACAGAGAATTAGTTTCGTGTAGTAATTGTACAGATTTTCAGTCTCGTAGATTAGGAATAAAATATAGAAATAAACCTCATGAAGAGAGCATATTAACACATACATTAAACAGTACTTTAACTGCAACAGAACGTACATTAATTGCAATTTTAGAAAATTTCCAAAATGAGGATGGAAGTATAACTATTCCTAGAGCGTTAAGAACTTATATGAATAACCAAAAAGAAATAGTAGCTACTTAGATTTTGACAGTTTTGTGATTTCTCTATTTATTGTGTTGATTTCTTTATCTTCTAAACCAAGTCGAGTTAGAAAACTATCACGATTTTTATTTTTAGAAAGAATTAATATCAAATAAGGAATTAAATTAACGAGATTATCTGAAGATTCATTACTGTATTTATTTAGTGATTTTACAATAGTACGGAAGTTTCTTCCGTCATTCCAGATACGAACTTGTATTGGAAATGGATTGTGGTATAAACTGAATTTTATCGGATGAGGAGATAAATGTTCGAATAAGGAGTAAACAAGAAGTGAGTTAAAGTACCTTAATTGTCGCCATTCACGAGTTTTTAGTATCCTGCCTAGTAATATATCGACATCAGATAATATGGAGAGAATTCTAGACAATTCATCATTAGGAATTTTGCTAGAACTAGAGACTACACTACTGAAAATTGCACGTAATATGTCATTTGGATTAGAATTAGTAGTAAGAAGGGAATTCATTGCGGAAGATATATCTTCAGAATCTAGGTATTGGCGAATACCTTGATCAAGAGATAGTGATTTAGAGATAAAAGAGGGTATTTGATCTAGAGTAG
>JAKUSK010000035.1 GCA_022449325.1 Nitrososphaerales archaeon
AGTAATCTTACCAAATTTATCTGGCTGATATCTGTATACAGAATCGTAATTCTGTATCATCTCTTCCGTTTTCTCATCTATTGCAATCCCATTTGAATCGAATATCTTTATTCCACAATAATTTGGTGGATTGTGTGACGCTGTTACGGCGAAACCCAAGTCAAAGTTACCTTTCTTGGTTGAATATGCCACCAATGGAGTCGGTGCCAAACCAATATGGTTTACTTTGTTTCCATAATAACTTAATCCTGCTGTCAGTATATTTGCAAATAATACACACGATCGCCTCGAATCATGCCCAATAAGAAAATTTGAACCTAAACCACTAAGCGAAATTGATTCAACCAGGTTCATAACCATATTTGTGTCTATATCATTCTGAAATACTCCTCGTATACCTGACGTACCAAATTTCAAATTTTTATTCATTCGTAGTAATGTTAATTAGATTAATTAAGATAGATGTGTTTAAGAAGATGCCAAAATTTCAAGGAAGAAATATACCAATTTTCTGGATAGTTGCTGTTTTAGTAGTTATTGGCGTAGCATATACTATCAATAACGATTCAACTTTAAGAGGAGAAACCTTTGATGAGGACGAACTAATTTTTGATGAGGATTTTGGAAACCTTAATTCAGACGATCAAGGTATAACGGTTTTTGATGATATAGATGAAGTAGCTCACGTTCCACCAAGTCCCGGTCAACTAGTCCCTCCTATCATTGGAATGGAAGTCATGAGTTGGGTAGACATAAGAAAAACAAACGTTTGGATTGAAGACGAATGGCTCTGGGTAAAAATAACTGTCGTAAACCCACCACCAACACAACTTGCAAGAACACTTCCTGTTCCCGAAGGAGCACTCTTCCAGTTAACAGATGAACTTCTTACATGGCGGGTGAGAATAGACGTGAACAACGATAATGTGACCGATTATACAATAGATGCTGTCTGGAACCCAACTGGCGGAAATGCTGACATGGAAGGTAATCCAAAGGATGACTTATCGGGCGGATATTTTAGAGCAGCAGGAACTCCAGCTCAACCAAACGGATATAATCTTGGTAATGAAGACTTCCCTGGATTGATTGGAACCAGAGAAAATTCTCTTGTTACAGGATTTCCATTGGAACTTCTTCCACTCCTCGGTACTGAATTTGAAATTGCGGTTTGTGTAAATTACACTGGCGATCATGAAATTTTAGATGACTTTATACTTGCAGCATACGACTGCTATCCTGCAATCTTTCCACCTGGAAACGAGTGGGCTCAAATTAAACTCTAATCACTTTACTAAAGTAATTCCTAGCGCATAAACTGCTAATATAATCAAAAATGTAGATACTCCTCCTATTTTTGCGATAGCGAACAAACGATCCAAGTCAACCGAATAATGATCCAACAATGCAGAGCCGAACACCTTGTACGAGTTTTTATTTCTCTTGATTACGAAATTCGACTTTGTCATGGATTTTTCTGCAGCCTCGCGCAGATTCTTAATCACTTTTCTAACCTCTTTATCCGACGACTCGCCTCCAAATGGAACATATCCAAGCGAATTCATCACTTTTGCAGCATTAAAATGCGTATCTGTGGTACAAATATCAATTATATCGTCACTCTCAAGGATTTTATCCCGAAAACCTAATGCAATGTTGTTTGCATCAACCGATATCAGGCTATAAAACTTCTTGTTGATCTCAAACAAAACCATGCCTATGCCTGCAGGCCCAACATCCTCCTTTAATTTTATCTGTAACTCCTTTGAATGCGCATATCCCATTTTGAATGGCACCTGAGAATTGAATCTAATCTTTCTAAGAATGTCATTTGCGGCAATTATTATGTCTTCACAGTCTTCACGCACAGGAGTAGCTCCTAACGAATTATGCGCATCAATCAATATTGCACCATTGAAACCAATTGACTTTGCAGCTTTGTTTATTTCCTCTCTTACAAAAATCGGGAAATCTTCCATTCCATAAGGAGCCAAAGTCAATACTAGCACTGCATAATCTCCGAACGCTAGTCCAGTAACTGTCGCTCTTCCTACACTTTTTGATTTTGGTTCTGTACAAGTGCTTCCATCCGATACAACTTGCAAATTATCCATTTCATTAAGATAAGACGTAACCACTGTTTTAGACGCTAAATTGTGTTCATGTCCCGAAATTCCATGGAAAACCAAGGATCTTATATTATTGCTTTTTGACCATTGCCATAACTCGAACGGCAGATTACTGCTTCCAATAGGATAAAAAGGACCAGGATGAACTTCTGGTACTATTACTGCTCTTGTTGGTGCATCATATTTATCAGGAAATTCAATTACAGATGTAACAATTTCTTTTTCTAAACTAAATGTCGTAATTAAATCTTCTATTAACTTAGGACGTTCTGCAACCCATGCTTGTAAAAATGCTTGAAAAACAATTAACGGCGAACTTTTAATTAGAGTACCTCCCGTTCTACTTAACACCACCAAATAACTTACAGATAAAACCGGAATAATCAATGCCAATGAAAAAGCTACTGCTTCTTCCACCAATAACAAAGAAAACTGTTCTATTGGAAACAATACACCAGTTTGTGCAAACGGAATTATTGTAAACAATAACATTGGTTGTAGAAAAGACACCAACGTTCCTACACTAATTCTTTTGAAAAACACCGATCCTAAAATAATTATTCTTATCGATATGGCAGTTGATAATCCCATCACCACCAGAAGATAGAAAACCTGCTCTTCTTGCAACACTGAATATTGATATAACCCAAACGCTGAAAGAATAGACCATAATGCATTAGGAACAATTGACATTGCAAGTAATCTGCGAATCGATGCAAATGAATGACGTGCTAATATTAAACGCTCTAAAATAATTGATAACAAAAATGCCACAAAAAAAATCGACGTTGCTTCAAATCTTTGCGCCATTGGAGCATTTGAAAAAATACCCTGAATTAATATTATTGATAATGAAGTTGCAGATGCTAATAAAAGCGAAACAAAAAACGATGGTAATGTAAATAACAGTCGAAATTTTCTTTGTAAGTTAAAAGTTGACTGCATATTTGTTCGGACTATCTATATTATTGGAAAAACTCGCAATGCAATAGATATAACAATTATTGCCAATGCCCCACCCATAACCACAATAGGTGAAAGTTTGATCCCTTTCGCATCGTCACCGAAAAAAGTGAGTAAACCAGCTTGTGATGAAGGCATCTGTCCACTCTTGTCTTTCTTTTGCCCTTTAGAACTCATGTAATGGTATCAATACCTTGTATAATTTAAATTTGGCTGTAAAATATGTGCGGAAGACGAGATTTGAACCCACGAACTTCTAAAAGAGGAGTCTTTTCAATTAAATACATGAACATCGTACCATTGACCGAGTTGGACGAATTTCGTATAAAAAAAATAGTTTAACAATGTTAAGAAAGTTTTTTTTAAAAAGAAAAAAAATACTTACACTTTAATTTAAAGATTGTTATTTTAAACTAAAATTCAATTCTTTATATACAAAATATTCATAAAAGATTTGGGGAAAAAGGTTGCCAACAAAACGAAAAACAAAACGTAAAGCTACTAAACGTAAAGCAGCTCCAAAACGTAAAGCTACTAAACGTAAAGCAGCTCCAAAACGTAAAGCAACCAAGAAAAAAGCAGCTCCAAAGCGCAAAGCAGCTAAGAAGAAAGCAGCTCCAAAACGTAAGGCAGCTAAACGTAAAGCAGCTCCAAAACGTAAGGCAGCTAAACGTAAAGCACCAGCTAAACGTAAGGCAGCTAAACGTAAAGCACCAGCTAAACGTAAAGCTACAAAGCGCCGAGCAGCAAAAAAACGAAAACGTTAGTTTAATATCTAAATTAAATTAATTTCGTATTTCTTGGTAAGATCCTAATTTTTTATTTTTTTTTTATTTATTCTGTCTTAGACTTCTTCATAAACGAATGAACAGACTTGTCTAAACTCGCCATTGCAGCTTCAAATAACGCTTCTGTTTGTGTTGGATGGGGATGTATTGACGATTCTATATCTTCAACTTTTACTCCCATATTTAGTCCCAATATTCCCTCACTAATCAATTCTGATGCATTTTCACTTACTATATGTACGCCTAGAACCTCTTCTGTTTTATTATCAACTAATACTTTTGCAAATCCCTTACTCTTATCTGATGTCATAGCTCTTGCATTTGCAGCAAATTGGAATTTTCCTATACGAACATCATAATTCTTTTCTAAAGCCTCATCTTCGGTTAATCCTACAGACGCAATTTCTGGTTCAGTATATATTGCATATGGAATATTTTTTATTTGAATATTATTTGGAACATCTGCAATATGGTATGCTAGTTTTCTACCTTGCATGTATGCTTTATGTGCCAACCAAGGTGGTCCTACAACATCACCAATCGCAAAAACATTGGAAACATTAGTCTGCATCTGTTCGTTTACTTTAATGAATCCATTATCTTCTAATTTTACACCTATTTCTTCTAATCCAAGATTCTCAACATTTGCACGTCTACCAACTGCTACTAATACTTTCTCAAATGTTTCATTTATTGTCTCATCATCATTTTTTATCGTAACAACAACATTTGACTCCTTGCTAACTTTACTAATTTCTGAATTTAATAAAACTCGTATTCCGATTTCATCTATAGATCGTTCAACAACATTAACTAAATCTTTTTCAATTCCCGGTAATAACTTATCCATTATTTCTAAAATTGTTACTTGTGTTCCAAACTTCGCCAAAGCAGTTCCTAGTTCTAAGCCTATAGCTCCTCCACCAACAATTAACATTGATTTCGGAACATAATCTAAATCCAACACATCTCTTGCTGAAATAATCTGTTTTCCATCAAATCTTAAATTTTCTAAATCATTTGCACGAGATCCTGTAGCAATAATAATATTTTTTACAGAAATTTCCGTCTTTTCTTCTCCATTTATAACCTCGATTAAATTTTTATTTTTTATCTTAGCGGTTCCAACAATTACCTCTACTCCATAATTCTTACAAAGTAAATTGATTCCTCCTCTGAGTTTATTCGTAATAGAATCCTTCCACGCCTGAAATTTCGATAAATCTACACTTACAGACCCAACCTCAATTCCCTGAGTTGACAAATCAGCAATTTTATGATACATATCACTAGTATTGATCATAGTTTTTGAAGGAATACATCCATAATTTAGACATTCCCCACCTAATTTGTCATTCTCAACTAAAGCAACATTCTGACCAAGCTGCGCTAACTTTATGGCAGTTAGATATCCTCCTGGACCTGCTCCTATTACAACAACTTGGAATTCAACCATTTTTCACTCACTTAGTTTTTCTCATTATCACTATATGAATAAATCGAATATACCAATACAATTGCTGATATTAACACAAACAAAATCTGATTAACCGTTAATTCAGGGTTCCAATCTTGACCATCATTAGATATCTCACTTGCAATCCCATCTTCTAAAATAATTCTTTTTACATATTGTTTACCCGTTAATGGATTCAAATAATTTTCTACAGGTGCAAAATTATCTTCTAAAATTTTATATGAATTCAATTCTATCTCTTTTTCATATTCTTTCATTATCTCTTCAGATAAATCTACTTGAACATTATCTTGACGAGACATTAATTCAAACTTTGTAATTCTATCTTGTTTATTCTGTGCAACAACAATTATATTTTGAATAATTCTATCTTGTTCTGAAACAACCGGATAGATGTGTATATTTTTGTATACACTATCCATTGTTTTTAATTCCGATAAAAATAAAGTTGCAGAATCACCTTCAAGCGATGTAATGATATTCGAAATTAAAACTCCATCTTCTGTTAAATGATTCGCTACAAGCTGATGAAATTCTTTTGTCATTAAATGAAATGGAACATAAGTCTTGTCGTATGCATCCAGAACAATAATATCATATTTCTTGTCTGTTTTTCTAAGAAAAATCCGTCCATCATCCGTTGTTATATCAAAACGTTCATCTTCTGGCACAAAAAAGAACTCTTTTCCTGCACTAACTACTTCTTTGTCAATCTCCACAACATCAATCTTTATACCTGGATAATCTACAAAAAACTTCTTTGGTGCAGAAAACCCTCCACCCCCAATAAATAAAACATTTTGAGGGTCATTCGTAAATAACATTCCTAAATGAAAATATTTCGTATATTCATACACAATTCTATCTCTATTTTGAAGATCCATTGCACTATGAAAATTATTATCCAAAATTAATGTCCGTATATTTGTAACCGAATCATCATGTACCAATAACTTGTGATATTGTGTATCTTTTTCAAGAACTACACCTGCTAATGGAGCCTGTACAAATACTGCAGAATATAATGATATACAAATTAAAATTATTGCAATTGTTTTAGTCTGCTTTGATAGTCCTACAATTGCTGATATTATCAAAATTGCACTAATTGAATACAATATAATGTCTACTCCTATTAATGGAACCAGAATGAATGTTGTAGCAAATGTACCGAAAATACTTCCAACAGTTGATAATGAATATAAATTTCCAGCAGTTTGTCCAATTGTTTGAATGGATTTCGCACTTAATTTTATTGCAAAAGGTGTTACTGCACCAAGTAAAAATGTTGGAGCTAATAACAATGCAATACTGGAAATTAACGGACCAAATATCTCTCCAACTTTAAATAATAAAATAATTTTAAAAATTTCTGCAGATAATAATGTAGAAAGTAATGCATAACTACCCGCAATAAAAATTAATAAAGAAAATGTTCGATAAGAGGCTTCTTGATCCGATTTCTTCCCCCCGTAAGAATATCCTGCACTTAATCCTGTTAATGTAATTCCAATTAGACTTCCCCATACAAACAAAGTATTACCAAAATATGGAGACATTAATCTACTTCCTAATAATTCCAAACCCATAACAGAAGCTCCTGATATGAACACTTGGAACCTAAGCAAATAGAAAAAATATTTACTATTGACTATATCATTCGACATTGTTATACCCCAATTTATTTGAAAAATCTCTTACTGTCGCCTACTAGAACAAAGAGGACAGTCTTTGATTGTGTGATTATTCTCCAATTCTTGATGCAAATCATATATTATTCCTTGTTCTCGGATGAATTTCAATGCTATTTCAAATTTCTCACCTACTATAATCTCACTACTTTCATTAATTATTGCATCAGCAATTTGTTCTGCATATGACTGTATCCGTTCTGTGATCAAATATAATTCAATATTTCCCCTACTACGATTCATATAATTACTAATTGTTGCTTGTGTAATACCCATTTTCTTAGCAGATTGTTGTTGAGTTAATGAATGTTTATCAATCAATATTTTCGCTACTGTAGTACGTAGGAAAGGAATTATTGCTTGAGCCTCAACTTCACTATGAAGAAGCATAAAATACATTCTATTTTTATACTATTTATAGAATCTGATTAAAAATAATCATAATACTAGAACAATTAAATAACTTTCTCCGTGAATCATATCAGGGGCGCGTCGTCTAGCCAGAGTTATTGAACTCCTAGAATGGTTAGGACATCGCCTTGACATGGCGAAGGTCCCCGGTTCAAATCCGGGCGTGCCCATTTAATTATATGATGAAGTAATATCTGTAAATTTTTTTAATTTTTGTCTAATATTACCTGTTTCATATTTTAATAATCCAATAAAATATTCACATCCAACTGATTGAAACTCGTTAACAGTTTTTTTAACATCATATGTTTCTATATCTTTATGATCATAATATGTCAAACAAATTTTCTTCGTCGAAATCTTATTTATGTACGCTACATGTTTAGAATATTCTTTGGACGAAATTCCTACAGGTATCCATGCAGCACCATATTCAACCATCACTTTCAGCATTTTTTCACCTGTTGTACCAAACCATAATTCTGGAAATGGTTTCTGAATTGGTTTTGGTTGTAAAACAGCGTCTTCAACATTATAATATTTACCATTAAAAGTAACAACATCACCTGTCCATAATTTCTTCATAATTTCCAAACCTTCTACAGTCTTTTCATAACGAACTTTATTGTCATTCCATTCACTATATGCATCAAATTCAGGTTTATGCCAACCTGCACCCACTCCTAATATTACCCTTCCATCTGAAATATTATCTACTGACGAAACTACTTTAGCCAATTGCTGAGGAGGACGAAAAGGAATTGGCGTAACACACGTTCCAATTTTAATTTTTGTTGTATTTGCAGCTATAAAAGACAAAAGTGTCCATGCATCTATTGTATTATTATTTTCTACTCCATATCTTTCGGGAAGCATATAATGATCCCAAACTAATAATGAAGAAATTCCAGCTTCTTCTATTAATGGTAACACATCAAGAA
>JAKUSK010000036.1 GCA_022449325.1 Nitrososphaerales archaeon
CATTTGTTGGTCCAATACTAACATTATTTCTTGTGCTCTTCCCACTGCTGGACTTGGAATCAATACTTTTCCTCCTTTTTCAAGAGTCGAATTGATTGAATTTACTAGGTTTGATTCCATTTGTTCTCTTGAAGGCATCATATCGGCTTTTCCACCATATGTACTTTCCATAATTAATGTCTCTACTCTCGGATAATTCCAAATTGTCTCATCAAAAAGTTTCGTTTTTGCAAATTTGAAATCTCCAGTATATAGAATGTTGTGTAATCCTTCTCCTATATGTAAATGACAAGTTGCAGAACCTAGTATATGACCTGCATTATTTAATACTAATTTTATATCTGGGGATATGTCGGTAACTAATCCATATGGTAATGTAATTGTATGCTGTATCATTTTCCTGACATCTCTTCCTTCGTATAATACTTGTGATCCTTCATGTGAGTTGATTTTTACATAATCATTATGCAATAATGCCATCAATGACAATGTTGGTTCTGTACAATATACCGGTCCTCGATAACCATATTTGAATAATACAGGTAAATATCCTGAATGATCTAAATGTGCATGAGATATTACAACTGCATCTAAATCATCCATATCAAAATCTGCCCAATCCAGTCTTGGATATGAATCCCATGTATTTCTTGCATTTGGTAGTATGCCACAATCAAGCAATATTTTACTTTCTGGAGTAGTTAGCAACATACAAGATCTTCCAACCTGATTAAATCCTCCTAAACTCTTTAGCGTAACATTCGACGCTTTCGATAATTTTGGTCTGAATATTTCTTCTCCTATCTGTCTATAAAATTCACTTCTACTTTCTGATTCTGCTTGTTTTACATAATATATTGTTTTGATACTAGTAGATGGTAAATCTGATCCTTTTTTAACAACAATTTTCCAACCAATACTTGCAGATAACTTGTGTAAATCCACTTTGGAATTATTTGTTAATTTTTGAGGTTCCAAAACTTCAATTATTACTTCTCCAAGTGCATCGTCATAATATATATTACCTAATCCTACTTCTTCATCTATCGAGTTTTTTAATATCTCAGAAGCTTCATTCTCTTTTTTTCTAATTGATTTATCGGTTCTTATTACTAATCTTCTTTTTACCGTATTTACAATATCTGAAATTATGTAATTATTCGTTGTTAAAAATTCATAATTCTTGGTATATATTGCAATTCTTGGACCTTCATATTCAATTCGAGTAATTTCTGCTTCAGCTGGTAATGATTTTAATATTGTCGTCATTAATTCTTGTGACTTACTCATCACTGCCATTTCAAAGTCTTCCAGAAAGCTCTTTTAAAATTTCTTGTTTCTCTTCTAATGAATATTCTTTTAGAATGTCTTTTTTAATTGTAACAATGTTCAGTCCGTCTCCAGTTCCAGAATTTCTTAAAATAGCTCCATAAACTGCTTTTACTGCTATCGGCATTGCCTCTTCAACCGTTAAATCTTTCTTAAATTCACTTTCTAATATACCGTAAGCAACTGGAGAAC
This sequence comes from Nitrososphaerales archaeon, assembly GCA_022449325.1. Lineage (GTDB taxonomy): Archaea > Thermoproteota > Nitrososphaeria > Nitrososphaerales > UBA57 > UBA57. The sequence goes on from JAKUSK010000036.1 coordinate 1,522, forward strand.
CACTTCCCGTTGAATAATATTCTTCTTTTGTTAGTGTTCCAAACATATCGATATTGTATAATTGAGGTCCATCGTGATCTATTCCTCCAACTAAAATATCTGCATATAATAGAGAGAATTTTTGATGAAGTGTTGAATAGAATAAATTAGATGTTAATCTTCCTACCGAAGATATTGGAAGATTCTCCGATTTTTCTAGTTTATACATTTTTGCTTGATACTTTAATTGATCTATTGCAAATTGTGCATCAGCTACTCCTCCTGCAATTGTTACTGCACAATGATTATCAATTACGGCAATTTTATTTACTGTTCTACTTGCAATATAATATCCCATTGATGCACGTGTATCTGTAGTTAAAACAATCCCATCACTACAAACTAAACCTACGGTGGTTGTACCATGAACTTGATTCTTTATCTCATTTTCTTTAAACAATAGAATATTCACCAAAAAAATTGGATTATTATAACATTGTAAATTCGAGTAAATAAATCTTATTAATCTTTATATTAATGATTGGTCCGGTAACCATATCTCTATATTCCTAAATGCTTACATACTAGAATTGGCTATTCGTCTAAAGGGGAGATATATTTGAGTTCATCAGTAAATTCTATTTTACTTCAAGTAGTACTAATTTCTATTGCAATTGCTACTAGTTCATTTGTTGTGATAAATTATCCTGAACCAAAACCTCCTGAGCCAGATTTACTTCCTATGCATTCTATAACGATTGAAACATGGACTAATGACAAAAATATCGACGAAGCATTTACTACAACTTCTACACCTGGAATTAATATTGTCTTCTATTTTTGGAATGATGTAGGTGCAACTGATTCAATAGCTGTTACTGGAACAACAAACGGCACTGGAATGGTAACCGTTCTTTTGGAAGAGGGTACTTATGATATGAAAGTAGGAGAGTGGTCTACAGAAACATTAGATATATTTGAAAATATTACAATCGTTGTTCATCGTTATGATTATGAAATAATTCCTGATTCTATAGATATTAATGCTTTATCTGCAGACTGGCAAGTTACTTCTGACGATATAATTTTTGTAAAGTATAGCAGTACGTTTGAGTTTGAAGTAAATCTTGATTCAATCAAAATGTCTGGACTTGAACTAGATAGTATTGCTTGTGAACTTACAGATGATGCCGAAGATGCAGTTCCTGTTGGCGGAGCTGATCTATATGCTGCCGACGCTAATTGTGAATTGGACGAACCATTGTTTCCGTTTGCTTCTTGGTCTGATGGTTTTCGTATACCTGCAGGTATAACAATTCCTTGGTCGGTTGCCAAAACAAACCCTGAAGTCGTTCTAAATATTTCTTATGTGGAGATGAGTGTTGATGAGTGATCCGTTTACTGACCTAATTATTACCTTGAGACCATTCAACACTGTTCTTGCATCTGGATTATTCATTGTATTACTTTCTGAATTTCTTCTATTTCGTAATAATATAGTAAGACAAAAACTTGTCAAACAAAAAATTGAGTTTACTAAGAAATACGACGAAAAATTCCTAAAGTTATACAAAACTTTGAAAGTATCTGCATTTACATCGGGTTTAGATCAAAGAGATTCATACACTATAAGAGAATTAGTTGAATTTTTAGTTTCTAAGAATCCTGCTGACACTGAAATTCTTAATTCTGTTCTTTCTTCCATGGAAAAATACGCATATGGCGGTCAACAAATAGATAAATCAGGTTATAATTTAATATCTAAGTGGATGTCATCACAAAAAACTTCTAGTTTATCGAGGGCAAGAATATGATTACTGAAATTAAAGATATATCTGACGTTCAAAACGCTGTTACAGCCCTAGAATCTGAAATTTCTAAATACGTTGTAGGTTGGCCTAATGTTATCAAATTCTTGGCAATTGGTGCATTTACTGGAGGTCATATATTGATTGAAGGAGTTCCTGGCACTGCAAAAACTTATCTTGCAAAAATATTCTCTGATACTATTAATCTCTCATTTCGAAGAATTCAATCCACTCCTGATTTAATGCCTTCTGATATCACTGGTTCTCATATATTTAATGTTAAAACCCTTGAATTTGATTTTCATGCAGGACCAATTTTTTCCAATATTGTCTTAGTTGACGAAATTAATCGAGCTCCACCAAAAACTCAGTCTGCATTATTAGAAGTTATGCAAGAAGCTCAAGTAACTATTGATGGTGATACTACTGCACTTGAACAACCCTTTATGATTATTGCGACAAAGAATCCAATTGAATTTGCTGGTACTTTTCCATTACCTCCTGCACAATTAGATAGATTCATGGCTCGTTTGATAATGAATTATCCTTCTAAGGAAGCTTGGATTGATATACTTGAAAAGAAAAATGAACGTGGTGAAAAAGTCGAAGTCGAACAAGTTATAGATGCATCCTCAGTTATTTCTGCAAAGAAATTAATTCACGATCAAGTAAGCGTTCCTGATGATGTCTTAAGTTTTATTTCTGGTTTATGTAACTCTACTCGAAATACTGCACGTGTAATGCTTGGCGCTAGTCCTACAGCGGCAGTATCACTTCTTAATGCATCAAGAGGACACGCTGCTATAATTCGAGGAAGTGATAATGTAACTATTGAAGATGTAAAAGCCGTTGCATTTGACGTTCTCAATCATCGATTGATTGTTCGTGATCTCGAGGAAGGACAAGATACTAAAGATTATGGAATAAGTAAAATCAATGAACTTCTTCAAGCAACTATGGAGTCTATTCAGTGATTAATATGTCCGATTCCGTCACTTCACTTTCAGACATCACGAAATTATCTAGTGATATTCGTTCTGAAGTCAATAAATCAATAGTTGGACTTTCTCGTCATATAGATACTCTTACTCTTTCTTTATTGACTGGCGGACATGTTTTACTCGAAGGTATGCCTGGAACTGCAAAAACATTTTTGGCAGTCTCTTTTACTAACGCCTTATCTTTAGGTTCAAATCGTATTCAATCCACTCCTGATATGATGCCTGGTGATGTTACAGGTACTCGAATTTATAATCCTAAAACCCTTGAATTCGATTTTCACGCAGGCCCAATCTTTGCTAATATGGTAATTGTTGATGAAGTTAATCGAGCTCCACCTCGAACTCAGGCTGCTTTTCTTGAAGCTATGCAAGAGGGTCAGGTAACCGTTGACGGAGAAACCTCTATACTTGATCAACCATTTATGGTTATTGCAACTAAAAATCCTCTTGAATACGAGGGGACTTTTCCTCTTTCACCAACTCAATTGGATCGTTTTATGTTCCGAATTAATCTTGACTATCCATCTATTGAAGACGAAGTAGAGATTCTTCGAAATAAAACAAAATCCTTGTCTTCTTCTGATAATGTAATATCTAAAGAACAGATTATCTCCTCGAGAAAGTTCTTGATTGATAATATGTCTATTGATGATAATGTCTCAGACTATATTTCTACCCTTGTTCAATCTACTAGATCTAAAGAAGGAGTAATAATTGGCGCTAGTCCTACAGCAGCAGTATCACTTCTTAATGCATCAAGAGGACACGCTGCTATAATTCGAGGAAGTGATAATGTAACTATTGAAGATGTAAAAGCCGTTGCATTTGACGTTCTCAATCATCGATTACTGATTAAACAATCTGATATCTCTGATTCTAGAGCCGATGACGAACCCCGTATTTCTGCAGAATCAATTATTACTGAAATAATTGAAGCAGGAGGTAAATAATTATGATTGATTCCTTGAAATCGACTGATGATATAAAAAATCTTAGAGATTCTCTTAAATCTGAAATTGGTAACAATGTAGTAGGATTAGATAAGATTATAGATTCATTGGTAATCTCAATCCTTGTCGGTGGACATGTTCTTATCGAAGGTTTTCCTGGAACTGGAAAAACTCTTATTGCTAATCTGTTTAGTAAATCCATAGAATCTACTGCTAACAGAATTCAATCCACTTCTGATTTAATGCCTTCTGATATCACTGGTACTCGAATTTATAATCCTAAAGAAAGAGAATTTGAATTCCGTTCTGGTCCAATATTTTCGAACTTTGTAATTGTAGATGAAATTAATCGTGCTCCTCCTAAATCACAATCTGCCTTACTTGAATGTATGCAAGAACGACAAGTTAGTGTGGAAGGAATGACTCGAAAAATGGACGAGCCATTTATGGTTTTAGCTACTAAAAATTCTATTGAACTTGAAGGAACTTACCCTTTACCTGAAGCGCAATTAGATAGATTCTTGTTTCGATTAATTATTGATTATCCTGATCAGGCTAGTGAATCTGAAATAATTAAAAGAAGGATTGGCAGTTCTCCAGAAATTGCTCCTGTTGTCTCCAAAAAAGCAATTCTTGAAGGTAAAAATATGATACATTCTGGAATTAACGCTGAGAAAAATGTCTTAGAATACGTCTCTTCATTAGTTCAAAATACTGCTAATATTCCTAAAGTTACACTTGGAGCTAGTCCACGTGCATCGGTTGCTTTACTATATGCTGCTAAAGGCTTTGCCGCTGTTACAGAAGGACGTTCATACGTCATACCTGACGATGTAAAAGCTGTTGCATTTGATGTTCTTAATCATCGATTAATCTTACAACAAAATGCACTTCTTGATCTAGATGACAGTGACAGTAATTCTGCCACTGAATATCTTAGAAAGATTGTCAAAGATTGTATTGATGAAGTAGTTGTACCAGTTTGATCTAATATGAAGAAACATATTCGACTTCTAATTGGTTTTTTTGGATTACTAACAATATGTAGTTTAGCATTATTACCAAATGCTACACTTGCAATGTTATCAGTTATGTTTGCTTTATGTATTAATCTAGTTCTTTTCAAATATCTTAAACCATCTAATAATTTTGAAGTTACTCGAGTTTTTGATAAATATCAAGTTATGCCTCCTGCCGAGATTCATACCAGTTTAGAAATGAAATATAATGGAAGATTCCCTGCAAATGCATCTGTTGAATTCGATTGCCAAAGTCTGGGTCTCAATGTTAATACGGGAACTGTTGTTTTTCAACCTGGCGAAAAATATGATATCTCAAAAACATTTGTTGCAGATAGACGTGGCGTTCATAAAATTTCTAATACGAAAATTGTTGTTAAAGACTGGCTTTTGTTATCTGGAATTACTATTTCCACAAATGACGAAGCTGAAATTTTAGTTCTACCGCATATTTACCCATTCGAAACTTCTCCACAAACATCTGCGGCCGGTTTATTGGGTGTTTCTTCTGCAGTTAAACAAGGAAGAAGTAGTGAAGTATGGGGAATTCGTGATTATCAACCTGGCGATGATTTTAAAATCATTTCTTGGAAAGCTATGGCTAAATCTCCTGATCATAAACCTAAATCTAAGATTACTGCTGGCGAAGAGGGACAAGCAATAACAATAGTTGCCGATATAGGCAAAGATAGTGAACTCCCTAACGGCGATCAAATTTCTCTCGATATATCTGCCGATCTTGCCGCCTCGCTATCTTATAATTTCATTAAACGCGGTACCAGGACTGGTTTGGTGTTATTTGACACTCGTAGCCGTGCCGTACTAAAACCAGCTCGTGGTGATGCTCATGTTGATTCATTATTACGCAACTTAGCAAAGGTACAACCCTCTCAGGACAAGTTTCTTATTACTAGTTTTACAAATTCATACCTTGATTTCTCTGCATCTGAATTCGGAAATAGTTTCATTCTTATTCTCACCCGTACAGACGATCGATTAATTGAATCTTATTTGTCCAAATTAAAATCTAGCCGAGATCTCATTATAATATTAATTTACAATGATGATAATCTTGAACGTGCGAAGCAAATTCAGAAGACTGTCCAAGATAATGGCATCGAAATTATCTTAACAAATCATGAGTCAATCATTGAAACTATGAAGAAAATGGAGGAGTGGTCCTATGCTACCGTTAAGAGAGCTTAGAACATACGTATCTGCCCTTTCAGTACTCCCTATTGCTGTAATGATTGCTAACCCAGTTGTTATAACTGCATTTGCATCTTATCTATCATCTATTGCTTTCTTTAGTGCATTTGGATTAATTTTTGTATACCTTCTTCTAAAACAAATTGGATTTATCAAATCATTGGGACCAAATCAACAAGTTCTTTTTGAAAGTTTACTGTTGGTACTTCCAATTATCATTCCTATGTTCACAGTACTCACTACTGGAAATCCTGCTGATTTTATTGCTGCATTTTTGGCCTATTTAGTTATAGGAACTGTTGTTTCTCTTTCTAGAGTTGTTATTGGAGGCGGTGTTGGCGCATTTGGAAAAGTTTTGTACTTCTTTTTTGCTTACATGATGGCATTGATGGTTTATGCAGGTTGTGTAGCTGGTCAAATTACAGGAGAAACATTTTCTTTGTTATTGGCATTCGACCAGATTGCA
>JAKUSK010000037.1 GCA_022449325.1 Nitrososphaerales archaeon
GGAGGTAAAAACGTTTATTCTACAGTCGACGATGTTATTGCTAAATCGATGGAAACATCTCAACTAAGCTTTGACTGGAAAATTATCGACAGTGCAACTACTTCTGTAACTGACGACGTATCTGAATTCTGCAAGTCGAATAATTACGGTATTATTGTTGGTATAGGAGGAGGTAAATCTGTCGACGTCGCTAAATTATCTTCTTATCGTTCTAATCTCCCGTTTGTTAGTTTCCCTACCAGTGCATCGCATGATGGCATTTCAAGCCCCTTTGCATCAATCAAAGGTTCTGATAGACCCTACTCTTTTGTAGCCAGTCCTCCACTTGGAATTTTTGCCGATATAAAAATAATTTCACAAGCTCCAGATAGATTGTTGGCTAGTGGTTGTGGAGATTTAATTGCAAAAATTACTGCAATAAAAGATTGGGAACTCGCACGAGATAATTCCGGTGAAAAATTCCGTAACTATGCTGCAAGTCTTTCCTATATGAGTTCCCAAATATTATTTGACGAATCTTTGAATTTCTCGGATAATAAAAATGATAGTGTAAGGAATATTGTCGAAGCTTTGATTAGCACTGGTGTTGCAGCGGGAATTGCAGGCAGTAGTAGACCCTGTAGCGGTTCTGAACATTTAATCAGTCATGCTCTTGATATCGTTTCTCCTAATAATGGACTTCATGGAGAAAAATGCGGTATGGCTTCGATTGCAATGTCGAAACTCCATGGACTAGATTGGCAAGAGATTAGAAACGCATTATTGAGAGTAAATTGCCCTACTAATGTCGACGATCTTGGTATTACTGCTGATGAAATGATTGAAGCTATTAACCTTGCCCCTACTATTCGACCCGAACGATATACTATACTAAATAATGCTAATCTAGAACGCGAGAGTATACGTAAATTACTTTTAGATACTGATTGTATATAGTTACCCGTTACTTATTCTAACTTTTCTTCAGTAGGTTCGTTTTGTATATTTGAATCATCTGTAGATGTTTCTTGTTCAGTTGATTTTTCTACTTTGTCTTTATCTTCTACTTTGTTTTTGTCATTATTTTGTGCATTTTTAAATTGTTCAATATAAGATACTTCATTCACATCTTTTACATATTTCATAATTTCATTTGCTATCGCTCTTTTGATTATTTGTAAACCTTCTAATAAGAAATATTCATCTGGAATTCTTATATTTGCAATATTCTGTTCTATATCAATGGTTATCTTCTCAATGCTATTTGGAATTCTTCTTTCAATAATTTCATTTATCATTTCTTTATTATCCTCAATTTTTTTGACAACAGTAAAATTATATTCTAAAGTTCTTCCTGCATATCTGTGATTAAAATCAATTTGTGCCCTTCCTGAACCTACAAATCTCACTATTCCTATTCTTCCATCTATCTCAATTTCTGATCCAACACTGATTTGGTCTGCTTTATCTCTGAATTTCTTTAGAGGAAACAAACTTGTTTTTGACGCATCTCTTACTCCGAATCCTTTTTCCGGAGGAATATCAATATTTACTTGTTTTCCTATTTCAGCTTCTACTAGAGCTTCATCTAAGCCTTTTAATACCCAACTGTCTCCAACTGCTACTAATCGGGGTTTAAACACAAAATCTTCGTCAAAATCTCCAATTTTCTTTCCTTCTTCTTCAATTGTTGTTTCTATGAGATCTCCTGTATCCTTCACTTTGGCAGTAAAATCTAACAATATTAAGTCTCCATTATTCATAGATTATTATCTTACACTGCAAGTATAAAAATAAATTAGTGGTAACGAAACTTAGAAAAAGTTATCAGTCTCTATTAATTATATTATCCTGAATTTAAATGTCAATAAATGGAAACGACGCTACATATCAGAAGTTGATTATGCTTCCCGGACCAACTAATGTTCCTATAGAGGTAACTCAAGCAATGGTCGCCCCTAGTATCGGTCACCGAACGGCCGCTTTTAGCTCCCTCATGAAAGAAATGATTCGTAAGGGAAAAATTCTATTTGAATGCGAAGAAGATATTATTCATTTATCTGCTTCTGGCACTGCCGCAGTCGAAGCAAGTATAACTAACATTCTTCGAAAAGATGATAAAGCAATAGTTACTGTTTGTGGAGAATTTGGCGGAAGGGTCTCAGAACAAATAGCTAGTGTCGGAGCTACTCCTATAGAATTAGTTGCCGATTACGGAGATTTTCCTTCTTTGTCTGATTTCGAACGTGCCTTAGAAAAAAACCCTGATGCTAAAGCCGCTTACATCGTAACTAATGAAACATCATCTGGAGCCATGTGTCATTGGCTCAAAGAAGCTGGAGATTTAACTTCAAAGCATGGAGCATTTCTTGTAGCTGATGCAGTTTCTAATTGGGGTGCAGATAAAATGCCTCTTGAGGATTATAATATTGATTTTATTGCTACTGGCAGTCAAAAATCCTGTGCAGCACCTCCTGGACTGGCTATGATTGCACTCAGTAAAAGATACAAAGAACAAATGATGAAGGATCCACAGAAACTTCATTTTCTAAATCTTCCCCGTTTTATTAAAATGTCCGATAAAGTAAAGCAAACTCCTTTCACTCCATGTTTGCCTGTCTATTTTGCTTTGAACAAAGCATATGATATTATGGTTGAAGAAGGAATGGAAAATAGATACATTCGCCATCAAGTATGTGGTAAAGCATTTTACGATGCCTTTGAGGCAATGGGATTACAACTCTTTGGTGCCCCAGAAGCTCGTTCTAACACTGTTATATCTATTGCATATCCTGAAGGAATTGACGATAAAGAATTTCGTGGCTCATTAGCTAAAAACTATGGTGTAGTTGTCGCTGGAGGTTTTGGAGAGATGATGGGAAAGATATTTAGAGTTGGAAGTCTTGGTATGATTAATTCATTTTATGTTCTTACTACCATTTCTTCAATTGCAAATAACTTAAACCGTCTTGGATTCAAGGCTGATACTGACGCAGCAATCGATGCAGCATTGAAAAATCTCGCTAAATTATAGATTTCATTCGTTCTACTGCATTAATTTCTGTTAGATATTGTGCTATTTCAGGTGTTACTAGAGATTCCCATTCTTTATCTAATTCGAGTCTCTTTCTTACTTCAGTGGCAGATAGTTCATTTCTATCTTGCAATGACACATTCAATACTTTTGTCCCATCTTCTTTGAATAATTTTTCTGTCAATTCGTCATTTGTAAAAATCAAATTATATTCTCCTATTGCATTCTTAATCGATTCAATCCATTCTGTATGATTTTTTGCATCATTTATAGGCACAATAGAAATATTATCTTGTAATTTTCTTTCCTTTAATGCTAGATCAATCATTTTCTTTCTTTCTTCAAATGAAAATGGATTCCTTTTCTGATTGCTTTTCTCTGCACTCCCAACAATTACGAATAATTTCTCTGAATTATTTCTTGCAAATTCTATAGCTTTTACATGACCTTTGTGCAGAGGTTGAAACCTTCCTACTAGTATTCCTACATTCATGTCCCGTATTTTAGTCATAGAAATTCTATTTAAATCTCCATTGTATTTAATGTTCTAATGATAAAAATTGATGGTTCGCAAGGAGAAGGCGGAGGACAAATTCTTCGAACTTCTGTTTCTTTGGCTGCAGCTCTTGGAGAATCTATAACAATTGATAATATACGTTCTAATAGACCTAAACCTGGACTTCGACCTCAACACTTACACTCAATTCAAACAATTGCAGAATTAAGTAATTCTACTACGGAAGGCCTAGATCTTAATTCTACTAAGGTCTCTTTACATCCAAATAATATATCTTCAAAAAATATTGACATTAATATTGGAACTGCAGGTAGTATTACTCTTCTAGTTCAATCTCTTTTACAATCAATCAGTATTTCTGGTAAAAAGTTTACGTTTACTATTACTGGAGGAACTGATGTAAATTGGAGTCCTTCTGCTGATTATCTTTGTAGAATTGTAATTCCAATGCTTGAAAAATTCGGATTTTCAATCAATTCATCTGTTATTAAACGTGGTTTTTACCCTAAGGGATCTGGTAAAATTATTTTTAAAGTTAAATCGCCCACAAAGATAAAACCTATTTCTATTATTGAACCTGAATATTCTAATTTGGTAATTGATGGCATAATCACTTCGGGCTCTTCTATTTCTAAGTCACAATCTAAAATTGACGAACAGTGTTTATATGCAAAAATCTTCTTAGAACAACACCAACTCAACATCGACTCTATAAATACTTCTACACATGATTCAGGTTCTTTTTCATCAGGAATCTGCATTTCCAGTACTTCTCAAAATTGCTTCATTGGATCTGACATTTTAGAAACTAATATTAAACAATTAAATTCATTAGGAAAAAACTGCTCTAAAAAATTTCTTTCTGAATATTCATCTAATTGTACTGTTGATCATCATCTTGCCGATATAATTATTCCATTTCTCTCGCTTTCAAAGTCTTCATCTCAATTCACTACATCATATGTTAGTTCTCATTTACAAACTAATCTTGATTTATGCAAATCGATTACCGGAATGAATTATAAAATTAACAAAAAAAATAAATTTTGTTATTTAGTTTCCATCAATCCTTAAAAAGGATAATGGTTAATCCTGTCATATGGCTATGCCTTATCAAATTCCTGGTGCAACCGCTGTTGGCATAACTTTTGACAACGGAGTTGTTTTAGCCGCGGAAAAACGTGTTTCATATGGAACTCATCTAGTTAGTCGTTCAGGAAAGAAAGTCTTTAAGCTTACTGATACTGTTGGAGCAGTCGCTGCTGGCATGATTTCTGATATGAATATCCTGATGAGAGAAGTAACTGCACATGCAAAAATTTTACAATTAGAAACTAATCAACCTGTACTTCCAAATTCTATCGCTAAACTCATGGGTGTTATAATGTATCAACAAAAATTCTTCCCTATGATGACTCAGATTATACTTGCTGGTATAGAAAATAAGAAACCCGCAGTTTACGTTCTTGATCCTTTGGGATCTGTTATTCCTGACGAATATGCTACTGTTGGAACTGGAGCAGAATTAGCAATTGGTGTAGTTGAATCTGAATACAAGAAAAACCTAAGTGAAAAAGAAGCAGTTGATTTAGCTATCAAATCTATACGTTCTGCTGTAAATCGTGATGCTGCCTCTGGTGATGGTATAGATATATTGATTGTTACAGAAAACGAAATTCGTGAACAATCAGAAAAAACTTGATTTATATTTTATAATATTCTATTGTAGTTGTCTATGTCTAAACCTCTCTCAAATTATCTTTCTGAATATAAATGGACGACTCTTATAGTAGTAAATATTGCTACATTTCTTGCTCCATTGGATACAGGAATAGTTGCACTGGTGTTACCAAATATTGCTAGGGACTTTCAAACTGGTATAGACATTGCTATTTGGGTTTCTGTAATATATTTAATTGTACTCACCACTTTCATGACAAGCTTTGGTAGATTCTCTGATATTCATGGAAGAAAAAAATACTTTGTAGTAGGCCTTGGTATTTTTGTAATTGGTTCATTTTTCAGCGGCATGTCACAAACTATTGCCGAATTGCTAATCTTTAGAATTATACAAGCTATAGGAGCTGCACTATTGTTGGTGAATAGTCGTGCTATAATTACTGATGCATTTCCGCCTGAGGAAAGACGATTAGCAATGAGTATTCATGTTACTGTGATATACCTTGCAATAGCTACTGGACCTGCACTGGGTGCAGTTATTACTGAATATATTGGATGGAGAAATGTCTTCTTTCTTAATGTTCCTTTAGGACTAGTTCTTCTCCCAATTGTCTCATCTAAGCTCAAAGAAAGTGCAAAATCTCTCAATAAATCTATGGATTGGCTTGGTTCATTCTTTTTTGCATCCTCGTTATCCTGCCTTCTTATCGCTATAACATTTGGACCCAAAGAAAGTTGGACAAGTATTGATCTATATATTGAAGAAATTTTCCTTCCAATGTTCGGAAATATTCATTTCTGGTCTCGTTTTGCCATATCTATTCCTTTATTGCTTCTTCCATTACTTTCACTTGTATTCTTGATAATTTTTGTCATTGTTGAGTATAAAGCAAAGAACCCTATACTCGATCTTCGAATGTTAAGTAAAAATCGATTATTCTTGTCTACTAATCTTACTGCATTGTTTATGTACACTTCTCATTACAATGCCCTTGTTATGATTTCTTTTTACCTGCAATTAATCCGTCTTATTGATCCTACTGAAGCTGCTTTTATGCTCTCTGCTTTCCCTTTGACTGTTGTAGTAACTTCAATCGCAGTTGGCAAATATTCAAAACTTGTATCCTCTAGAGAACTTAGCGCTCTGGGAATGGCGATAGTTGCAATTTCTCTCCTTCTTATGAGCCGTCTTACTGTTACATCTTCTGTTTTGTTTATAGAAGTTTCATTAATCATTATGGGTATTGGACTTTCATTATTTGCCGCTCCTAATACTAATGCAAATCTTTCATCTGTAACATCAGAAGATCGTAGTTTGGCAAACGGTATGTTGGGAACTATGAGACATCTTGGCCAATCTCTAAGTCTTGCTATTGGTGCATCTACTGTTGGACTATTTCTCTCCGAAGATATCTATAGCGTGGGAGGGTCCATATCTGTAGTCGAATATGTCGGAGGTCTTAGTCAAGCATTCTTTATTGGTTTTATTATTGCAGTTATAGGAATCTTCATAGCTTTAATCCGTGGAAATAAATGACTGTAAAAAACCCATCCATTTCTAAATTAAATTCAGCTCAGCAGAATATCTTCACTGCGTCAAAATTGATTGGACAAATGACTATGAGTACTTTTGGCCCTTTTGGCATGGAAAAATTAACTGTGAACAACTATGGAGATGCATTTGTTCTTCGTGATGGTAAATCTATTCTCGAGAAATCAAATTTTGATCATCCTATTGCTAAGATATTGTTGGACGTTTCAGATACCATGGCTAAGAACGTTGGCGATGGTACAATTTCTGCTATTCTATTGACCTCTTTTCTTCTTGAACAAGCACGCATAAATTTGGAAAAAGGCATTCATCCAAAAGTTATTATCGATGGTTATAACCAGTCTCTTGATTTTTCTCTTTCTCTACTTGATTCTCTAAAGTTCTCGATACAAGATAAATCTCAATGGAAAAATCTTGTCTATTCTTCACTTTCATCAAAATTCGGAAACTTGGAATCAGAAAAAATCTCCCAATTAACCGTAGATTCAATTCATAATATAGATCCTTTATTTTCTGATCCTAACACTATTGATTATATCAATGTTCTAAGTCATGGTGGGGATTCTACTTTGAATAGTAAATTGGTGGACGGAATTGTTTTTGACGCTGATCCCTTATCTAAATCTGAACATCTACCATTAACCGATATCAAACTTGCAATTATCTCATCTTCTTTATCAATCTCTGACGAAGGTATAAAAAAAGAAATTACAATTAACGTTCCCAAGTTTCTTAATGAATTGAAAAAAACCGAAAAACAAATTTTTACTGACAACCTTCAACGAT
>JAKUSK010000038.1 GCA_022449325.1 Nitrososphaerales archaeon
GATATATCCACTGATTTGCCATCTGCGTCAGGTAATTCAAAAGAAGGTAAAGTAGAACCTACATCAGTCATAATAGTTAGAGATTAGAACTAATATTTAGAACTTCCTTCCCAATTTTTCATTTTAGCGTCATATTCAGCTCTGGTATAAATAATTTTAGCAGGAGATCCTACTACGACACTATCAAAAGGAACGTCTTTTGTCACTATAGAACCCATAGCAACAACACTATTTTTTCCTATGGTAACCCCTGCTTTAATTACAGATCTTGCTCCAATTACTGCATTGTCTTCAACAATAACTCCAGCAAGTTTTGTACTTGGAGGATATGGATCATTAGTAAGAGTAGCAGAAGGGCCAATAAATACATGATTTCCAATAATACATTTTGGAGCAATGTAGACTAGACCTTCAATTTTACAATTAGAACCAATTGTAACATCATAATCGACGTGTGCTAAAGAGCCAATCATTACATTATCGCCAACTTTTGTATTATTACCAACATAAGCCATATTCCAAATTTTAATATTGGTACCAAACTTTACGTTTTCTCCAACAAATGCGTTTTCAGAAATGTGATTCTTTTCGTTGCTCATGATGATTCACTATTTATTTCACTAATATTAAATGGCATACTATTAGATTTTATGTTGTCAGGAATTTTATCAATCCACTGGGTGAGAAAATTAGATTCGTGAATAAAGTTGCGTTGATTATCAGGAACCATAATAGGAATTCCATTAATTATTGGATAATATCGAATACATTTAATGCAATAAAGAAGTCCTGATTTAACATTAGAACTATCGGTTTCAAATTCTATTAAATCAAGATTAGAATGTTTATCAGAAGGGCATACAAGAACAGTAGTAAGATTTTTTTTCATAATTAATTACAAATCCAGATAAATTGGAGAGCCTCGTTTTGCAGATGTTATAGCAGCCTCGGCAATTTTGATAGTATTTAAGCCGTCAATTCCCGTAACTACAGGTGAAGAATTAGATTTAACAGCGTTTATGAAGCTTGTTAATTCATTTACAAGAGGTTCTTCGTGTTTGCGAGTAGGGATAGTAACGGAATTACCATCATCTAGACGAATTTCTTGAGACATGTAATCACCTGACAAATTACCATCAGTGCAGGTAACAGATATTCTTCGAACTTTGTATGGAGTGACCCAATTCGCTATTATGATTGCGGTTTTACCATTTTTAAATCCAAGAACTATAGTAGCAAAATCCTCATAATCAGTTCCAACAAAACCAGATGCTTTGGGGTTTAAAACATTCCCAGTTCTTGCGAATACAACATTAGGTTCTTCATTAAATAACCATCTAGCACCGTCAATATCATGAACTGAAGAATCTAAAATAACGCCAATATCTTTTGTAACCCCCGCCCAGCGATTTTCGCGTTGAAATTCAATAAGTAAAGGATCTCCATAAGTTTGCTTTTGGAGATTATTTTTAATATCAATAATAACAGGATTGAAACGTTCTACAAAACCAACAGTAAGTGCCGCATTATTATCATGAGCTAGATTAACTAACTCTTCACCTTGTGATGAAGAGTAAGTAAGTGGTTTTTCTACCAAGGTAGAGATGCCATTTGATAAAGTAGTTTTAGCAATTTCAAAATGAGTAATTGTAGGTGTACAGATATTTACAATATCAACATGGTGATCTTTAATTAAATCGTTGATATTAGAAAATCCTTTTATTGAGTATTTTTTTTCATAGAGTTTTCTACGTTCATCATTCATTTCAACAAATGAATCTAGATAACCTAAATCATTTAGTACACGGAGATGATGTTTACCCCAAGATCCAGTACCGACAACTGCTGCTTTCAATATAGATATCTCCTCTTAATAATTACCTAGTACATAATGTATCAGCGTGAATTAAAAACATATTGTCACGTTGATTTCTTTTGAATGTTTTTAATATTTTTTCGTCGGTTTTTGAGCACAAGATCAATAATTGTTTTTTATCACTAGTTGGCAAATAATAACTAGCTTGACCATTTTTTACAGTAGAAAAGTGGTTAATATCTTCTATGTTGCCTACAACGTCGTAAATTTTATCAATAATATGTTCATGCATAATAGATTTATCACCACGAATTTCTGATTTATCAATAGACCAACAGAGATAGATTTCAGTTTTACTTGCTTTGAGTGAATTATGTTTCATAAATGATTTCAATTCATCAATAAAATACCTAGTAAATGAATCGATACTTCGAGATATTCCAGACATCATATAGAGAGACGGATCTCCTGAATCTAGTGAAGAATTAAAACAACGAATGTCAGAAACATGATTAGTGAGATCGTCTACATAATAATTTTCATTTTTTAATGTTTTACGTTTATCATGATTTTTTATTTTTTTGAATGATTCAACTTTAGAAATAATAGGTGAATATAGGGAAGTAAGTTTTTCGAGATGGATTATTTCAGATAATTCTAGATCATAAATATCAGTAAATTTGATATTAGCATTTTTTGCTAAAGTTTGTATAGTTTTTTTGTTATCAAGGTTATGAGTACCAAATGTTATAGATTTAGTAGATCGGGATTCTAAAGGAATATATGAATACATGAAATCAGTTTCAGAATTAAGACCGCTACTACGTTCTATAATCTCAACCATTTCAGAATTTTGTCCATATCCTAAAGGTACGCAGTTAAAAAAAATCGTGTTTTTAGAGATTTCAGTAGCAAGTTCTGATACTAGTGAGAATACTTTTTTCTTATAATCGTCACTTTCGCGAATTTTAGGGGCAAAGAAAATAATAGGATTTTCACTGATGGCGTTTTTTTCTGGTTGAATACTAAAAAGAGCTTCTTCTTCTATAATAGATTGTGCACTAGAATATTCAGATAGGATTTGAGGGGTTATTTCAGTGGCAACGTGTAATTTTTCATCAAGTATTGTAGTAGAGATGGATTTTGAAACAAGAGAATTAGAGATCATATAACCTTCAGTGCTTAGACCGTAAACTAGAACAGAATCATGAGTTTCCAAGGTTACATTATAGATGTAAGTTTTATATTAATAAATTATGAGTGAGATGACAACCTCAAGAGTCTTTAAAAAAAGTTATATCGAGGAATTATGATGATATACTACATTAAGACATGAGAGTTTGGATTGACATATTAACACCGAAACAAGCGTTGTTTTTCGAGCCTTTAATTCAGTCATTGAAGGAAAGAGGCGACGAAGTGATAGTGACTTCTCGTAGATATAGGGAAGCTGAACTGCTATTACGTAAGAGGCAGATTAATGCCGAATTTATTGGAAGTCATGGCGGTAAAGAATTAAGCAATAAACTAAGTGCAAGTTTGGAGAGAAGCGAGCTTTTACTCGAGTATTTCAAAGAGGAAAAACCAGATGCGTTAGTATCTTTTAGTTCACCAGAAGCAGGAAGAGTAGCTTTCGGATTAGGAATAATCAATATTTGTGTTAGTGATTCACCTCATGCAGAAGCAGTATCTAAATTAACAATTCCAATAGCTGATTGTTTATTGACTCCATGGATTGTTCCAGAGAAATCATGGACAGTCTATGGAATAGAAAGGAGTAAAATAGAAACGTACAAAGCATTAGATCCATTTGTGTGGTTATCAAGAAGAGATTTAACAGAAAAAAATCAATTAGGATTGAATATAGATAAATCAAAAACAACAATATCTTTAAGATTGGAAGAAAGTTTTGCTGCATATTCTAAAAGAGATTCGTATACGCAAGAGTTTGCATTGATTCAAAGATTAATTGAAGAGTTTAGGAATCAGAATATTGTAATTCTGTGTAGATATTCAGAACAGATTGATGCAGTGTTGAAGAAATTCAAAGGAAGGGTTACTGTTCCAAACGACGTAGTGGATGGAATAACATTACTTCAACAATCTGATTTGTTTATTGGACTTGGAGGTACAATGACAGCAGAAGCTTCATTACTTGGTACACCCGCAATATCATTCTTTAGTGGAAGTTATTTTGTTGAAAGATATCTTGTTTCCAAAGGGCTTTTGACAAAACCAAGAGATATAGACGGAGTAGTAAGAGTATCAAAGAATTTCTTAAGAGATCCAAAAATGAAGAAGCAGATAAAAATGCGAGCTGGTAGAATCAGGGCAGGAATGGAAGATCCAATTCAGGTAATTATAGATAAATTAGATAATCTAATGAGAGCAAAACTTAATCAAGAACTAGCACGAAATTGATACTAGGCCCGGTTTAGCCCGGTGGAGGATGAAAGTCCATCGAGTGTAGCGGTCAAGCATATCGCCCTTTGGAGCAAGAAGAAAGGCGGTGACGGCAGTTCGAATCTGCCCCGGGCTATTATTATAATATTTCACCGATAAGGTAAGTAGATTTTACGTCAGAAATTTTGACTTGGTAATTATTACCTAAAATTAAGTCAGAATCTTTAAGCACAATAGGACGATATGCAAAATTTCTGCCAATCATTGTACCATCGACTTTACCTTTTTCATTTACAAGACAGTTTCCAATCCAACCAAGCCATTTTTCATTTCTAGATAGAGATATTTCTTTTATAATCGATGTTAACATTTTTGATCTCTCGTTGATTATATAATTAGGAACTTGTTCCATTTCTATAGCTTTGGTACCAGGACGAGCGCCATATTTGGAAAGATTAACAACGTCAGGTTGTGTAGATTTGATAAGTTCAACCGTATCATTAAATTCTTCGTCTGTTTCAGTAGGATATCCAACAATTATATCAGTTGCAATTGAAGACAAGGGGAATTTTTTACGAAATCTTGAACACATAAGAATATAATCTTCACGTGAATGGCCACGAAGCATAGATTTTAAGACTCGATTATTTCCTGATTGTACGGGAATGTGTAAGAATTTATAGATTTTATCATGTTTGAAGATATTGAATAACTTATCGTATTTCTTTTTTGTGTGCATTGGATTCATCATTCCAACACGTATTAAGAAATTATTCGGTACAGAAACAACTGATTCTAGTAAATCAGCTAGATCCATTGACATGTCCATTCCGTAACATCCATTATCAGTGGAAGTTAACCAGATCTCCTTACAACCAGAATTAGTAGATTCATGGATTTGTTCTGTTATAGTGCTGGGAGGATAACTAACTAGTGTGCCTTTTGCTATTTTGACTTGACAAAAGGTGCAAGAACTTAAACACCCAGTTCCAATTTCAACAATGTCTATTACGGGATTGATTCTTATCTTCGGAAGCATGACCTTAGGTTTAGTAGATTTACCTAATTCAATTAGAGGAGTGCCATTAAGAGTAGAATTGACAATATTAGTAATTTGATCAATAGAATCAGGACCCATTAGGCTCGCATTTGGATTTAGTTTCTTAATTTCTTTAGATTGGGTTTTGGGCATACAACCAGCTACAACAAGAGCAGAGTTGGTCTCGGAGAGTTTTTTTATTCTATGAGACATACGATTAGCAGTTGCAGTTTTTACAGTACAGGTAACAATAACATTTACATCTGAATCTTCTGGATTGTCAACAATTGAATAACCTGCTTCAGATAATTGACCGGCGCAGATTTCTGAATCAGAAAAACTAGCACTACATCCGTAGGTTTCAATATAGACTTTTGATCCAGTTGACATGTTATAATTTAGCTATGTTTTGCTATTAAAGGAATAATTTTAATGATATTTCTAGGTTCGATAGGGTTTTTTCCAGAAATAATGAAATTTTTAATAAAATAACACATAAGGAATAAGAGATAATGTAACAGGAACAGGTAATCCTGGAAAGATTTCAAAGTGTTTTAAAAGATATAATGTGAAAACAAGGCCAACATGAACGAACAATATACTAAGAAATGCAGATTGGAGATCGATTAACAAGAAGATAGAAGATGGAATCATAGAATAAAATATTAGATCACCAGTTCCAATATTAAAACGACCAAGATTAACAAATAATGGACGAAGATCAAGTGATTCTTCAGATGAATTAATAAGTGATTTTAGAGGACCGCGAAAAACAGCGTATATGTCATAAAGTGCAAATGCAATAGGAATAATGATAATAGTAGGTGGTTTGATGAATACAGCCAACATAGTTCCATATAGTGAACTTAAAATATACGAAGAAAATATTTGAAATTTATTAAATTTTATAATTGTCAAACTAAGTATTGGAATAATACAAATAATTAAGGATAAAATAAATATGTAGGTATTAGAGAATGGTAATGATATTGAAAGAATAATATAGCTTACAGAAAAAGTACCGACACTTAACGCGATGATTAGTAAGGATTTTAATAATAAAAATGATTTGCGACGTAGTAGGAATAATATGATGGAAGTAATTATGAAAGTAGGAAAAATAAGAATAAGTGAATTTAATATAGAACCAGAAGTTGAACTGCCTGCAGGTTGATAAGATGGAAGAGATTGATATACTGTAAGAAAATTATTAGTAAGTATTAATGAACTTATTTGAATAGAAAAAACAAGAAGAATAATTGGAAATAGATTTTTAATAGAAAATGCGTTATCGCTCATGATGTAAAATTAACGAACGATTAATTGTCCCCGATGAGTAGAATGTCCTTCTCCGCAGAATATATTACAAAAGATTTCAAAGACTCCGGTCTCAGTAGCAACGAATGAAATATCCACAGTTTGACCTGCAGGAACAAATGTATAGATATTGTATTCGTTAATGGCAAATCCATGTGGAACGTCGGTACTTTGTAATTTTATAACAACAGTTTGTCCTTGTTCGACAATGATTTGATTGGGTTCAAATTCCCACTGTTTAGTTGTCATTTCGAATATTATTTGATCAGAATTTTGTTGAGAATCAGGAAGATATTGTAATAAGACAAATAAACTTAGAACTACCAAAGAGAGCAATAATTCTTTTTGATATGGTAATTTCATTTATATTGAATGAAGAAGCCCGGCAATATAAATTAACACGAATCCACATAGAATGAAAATAACGTCGTAGATATTTCTAGTCATGATTTGGTTGTCTTTTTTAGTATAATCGATTATAGCAAAAAGAAGAGCTCCAGAACTAATAGAGAAGAATATAGAACTGAGTATACCAGGGAACCCATATAAACCAAATACTGAACCAAGAATGATTGGAAAGCCGCTAATCAATGTGAAAAGAGCGATATAAGGAAATGACAGATAATAGAAAAGCGGAATAACAAAACCTTCAGCTAGTTTATGAATAACAAACGAAGTAGTTTGTATGCCTCTTGGTAAAGATAGAGAAATACCAAGAACATTAACATCATATCCAATAACTATTCCCTCTGCAAAACTATGAAATGAAAAACTAAGAGATAGTAAGAGTATTGGTACATAAGAAAAATTTGAAGTAAAGGTAGATATAAGGA
>JAKUSK010000039.1 GCA_022449325.1 Nitrososphaerales archaeon
AAGTTTTATTTCATAAGTAATTGCACGAAGTTTTTCAGACCTTTCTACATATATTTCATTAAGACTTTTTATGGGTGTGTTAGATTGAGATGAAACCGATATACGTTTTCGTCGGTCTATAAAATAATTATTATTATTTATTTGATCAATTAGAATTGGAAGGTCTTTTGGTTTTAATTCAGTAAGAATACCTTTTCCGCCTTTATGTATTCCAATAATAGGAATTTGTTTAGAGAGTAAACGAGAGGCCTTGAGAATTGTTCCGTCACCGCCAACAGAAATAACACAATCTATATCGAGATTTTTATCATTAAGGGAAATTGAAGGAAAGGTTGAAGTTAAGGGAGAGATAAGTTTAATATTAAATCCAGAATTATGAAGGGTTTTTGCTATATCTAGAGCAGTTTTTCTCGCTGTATTATCAGAATCTTTAGAAATAACTCCAAAGGATCTAATCTTTCTTAATTTCATTTATATCATCTATATTTTAGTGAGAATTGTTATATATCTTGTCTATTATTGAGCATGTTAGATATGAGTAAACCTGCATCTCTGAGTGACGTAAAAATTGGCTCATATATCATTATCGATGGAGAGCCTTGTAGAATAATTGAATATGATAAATCAAAGCCTGGTAAACATGGTTCTGCAAAAGCCAGAGTAGTAGCTACTGGAGTATTTGATGGTTCTAAACATAGTATGGTTTCTCCTGTATCAGCAGGAATAGAAATTCCTATGATTGAAAAACGAACGGGTCAAGTAATTTCGATAAACAAAGAACAAGAAATTATTCAGCTTATGGATATGGAAACATTTGAAACTTTTGATTCACCTCCTCCAAGTCATGATAAAGAAATCAATGATAAACTAGAGGAAGGTAACGAAGTAGAATATTGGAAAGTATTAGGCAAGACAAAAATAATGAGAATAAGATAAACTTAGAAAAATTTTCGTTTTGAAATATTATTACCAAATTCTGTAGATAATTCTTCAATTAACTTGCGTTGTTTGGAATTTAATTTTTTTGGAACATTAACAGTAACTCGAACGAGCAAGTCACCAGTGCCAAATCCATTGATACGAGGAAAGCCCTTTCCTTTTAATTTAAAAACAGTATTATTTTGAGTGCCATTCGGAATTTTTAGTTTAGCTTGTTTATCTAGGGTGGGAACAGATATATCTCCTCCAAGTACTGCAATTGGATAATCAATATTTGTTTCATAAATTAAATTTTCGTTATCGCGAAGAAATGATTCATGTGTTTTCATATGTGTTACAATATATAGATCACCGGGTTGTCCAGTACCAGAAGTGAAGTCGCCAGATCCACGTAAACGAATTCGAGAACCTTCATCTACGCCAGATGGAATATTCAATTCAATAGTCTGTTTTTTTTCGATTATTCCAATACTGTTACATTTTTTACAAGGTTTTTTGATAATTTTACCTCTTCCTTGACAATTTGAACAATCTTGAACACTGACAAAACGTGCAAAACCTGCTGAGCGAGTAACTTGGACTTGGCCTCTACCATTACAATTAGAACAATTAACAGGGGAAGTTCCTTTTTGTGCACCTGAACCGATACAGGATTCACATTTTATATTTCTAGGTATAATGATATTCATTTTTTCGCCTTTGAAAGCTTGTTCTAGAGTTAGATCTATATCGTATCGAAGATCTTGTCCTCGAGACGGGTCACGAGAATTTGATGATCCAAAGAATGAATCAAAGATGCTTCCAAACCCTCCCGTTCCTCCTACGCCACGTAGGATATCAGCAAAGTCAGTATTACGAAATATATCTTCTTGATTGAATCGACCGTCAATACCGGCTTGACCATATTGATCATATACTTTACGTTTTTCAGGGTTAGAAAGAACAGCATAAGCAGTGGAAATTTCTTTGAATTTTTCTTCTGCGTCCTTGGACTTGTTACGATCAGGATGATATTTTAGAGCAAGTTTTCTATACGCTTTTTTAATTTCTTTTTCGTCAGTGTTTTTAGATACGCCGAGAATATCGTAATAATCAGTATTACTCATTTAGCATCATTTGAAGAATTATCGTCTACTTCACTATATTCTCCATCAACGACTTTTTCTTCTGGCTCAGTAGTAGGACCGGATTGATCAGAAGGAGGAGGTTGATTTGGATCTGGTTGAGTAGATTGTTGGTATACTGAAGAACCGATTTCTTGTAAAAGATTACTTAATTTATCAGAATTATCACGAATTGAAGGGTGGTCTTTAGATTCAAGAGAAGATTTCAATTGGGCAGATAAGTTATCAATTTGAGAGATTTGATCTTCAGTAATTTTATCTTTGAGATCAGTTTTAGTTCTTTCTGCAGTGTATATCAAAGAATCGGCTTTGTTGATTAATTCAGCTTCGTCTTTTCTGTTTTTATCTTGTTCTGCAAATTGTTCGGCATCTTTAATCATTCTTTCTTTATCGGTATCAGATAATTTACTAGAACCAGTAACAGTTATTTTTTGCTCTTTATTTGTAGCCAAATCCTTTGCAGATACATTAATTATACCATTAGCGTCAATATCAAAAGTAACTTCGATTTGGGGAACACCACGCGGTGCTGGAGGAATTCCATCAAGATTAAACTGTCCAAGTGACTTATTATCAGAAGCCATTTCTCTCTCTCCTTGAAGAATGTGTATGGTAACAGCAGGTTGATTGTCTTGTGCTGTAGAATAAATTTGACTTTTCTTTGTAGGAATAGTGGTATTGCGTTCAATCATACGATTACAAATACCGCCTTGAACTTCTACTCCAAGA
Organism: Nitrososphaerales archaeon; assembly: GCA_022449325.1. Lineage (GTDB taxonomy): Archaea > Thermoproteota > Nitrososphaeria > Nitrososphaerales > UBA57 > UBA57. Next base: position 2,793 of record JAKUSK010000039.1, read on the forward strand.
GAAAGAGGGGTAACGTCCAAAAGCAAAATATCAGAAGTCTCTCCTGCAAGTACTGCTCCTTGAATTGCAGCGCCCGCAGCAACACATTCCATAGGATCAACACCGCGTTCTAATCCTTTACCGACAATTTTTTTAACAAATTCTTGAACAGAAGGCATACGAGTTGGACCGCCAACAAGAATCACCTTATCAATATCAGAAACTGAAAGTTTTGAATCGTCTATAGCTCGTTTAATAGGTGTTTCACATTTGTTGAGAACCACAGAAATAAGATCTTCAAGTTTAGCACGCGTTAACGAAGTTTCAAAATGAATTGGATTTTTTTCAGAATCCTGAGCGATAAATGGAAGGTTAATATCAGTAGTTAAAACAGTTGATAATTCAATTTTTGCCTTTTCTGCTCCTTCTCTAAGTCTTTGCATTGCCTTAGAATCATTACGTAAATCAATTGATGTTCTTTGGACAAATGTATCGACAAGATAATCCAAAATAATTTGATCCATATCAGTACCGCCTAATTGAGTGTCTCCACTCGTGCTTTTTACCTCGAATACGCTATCGCCGAATTCCATAACAGTAACATCAAGAGTTCCTCCACCAAGATCAAAAACTAGAATTTTCTGATCAGATGCCTCTTTATCAAGACCGTATGCTAGAGAAGCAGCAGTAGGTTCGTTTATAATACGAACGACGTCTAGTCCAGCAATAGAACCAGCGTCTTTAGTTGCTTGTCTTTGATTATCATTAAAATATGCAGGAACAGTGATTACGGCTTTTTCTACTTTCTCACCAAGAAATGCTTCAGCGTCAGTTTTAATTTTCTGGAGAATAAAGGCAGAAAGTTGTTCAGGAGTATAATCATTACCATTAATATGAACTTTATATGATTCTCCCATTTTTCGTTTAATTTTTTGAACAGTTCCTTCAGGATTTGTTACAGCTTGTCTTCGAGCAGGTTCTCCAACTAGACGTTGACCATCTTTTGTGAAAGCAATATAAGATGGGAATGATTTACCACCAACACTAGTACCTTCAGCACTAGGAATTAATGATGGTTTACCACCAATCATTACAGCAGCGGCTGAATTACTTGTCCCTAAATCGATTCCAATAATTTTACTCATTTATATCAACTCCACTATTGACAGATTTGTTTTTACATACATTTACTTTAGAAGGTCTTAAAACTTGTCCATGGATTTTATACCCACTTTGAATTTCTGAAATAACTACATTGTCATCAATGTCGGAATTTTCGGTGTATTCAATAGCCTCATGAAGATTTGGATCGAAAGGATTTCCTACAGAATTAATAATTTCTACAGATTGTTCTTTGAACATAGATTCAATATTTTTAATGATTAAAGTTAACCCCTTTAAAGAAGAATCATCAGAATTAGAATTATCAATTATGCGTTTCAAGTCCTCGTATATTTCGATTAGATATTGAATAATTTGACTATTGCCGAATTTAGATTGATTTTCAAATTCTTTAGAAACTTGTTTCCGATAGTTTACAAGTTCAGCTTGCGCATATTGGCGTTGTTTAAGATGGAAATCACGTTCTTCTTTAATTTTTTCAATGTCATCTGAAGTTTCTTTAATGGAGACGTCAGCATTGTTTGATTCTAAAGAACCATTTTTGGAAAGTTCTTTATCAGATTGGTCTGAATCTTTATTTTGTTCTGTAATAGTTGTCAATGTTCATAAACCCGTTAATTTCATGTTCCTAACTAAAGGAGAGTAACCAAATCACATCTATAAACTTTTCCAACGACTTGCAATTACGCATAGATAATCAAAGTTAATAATTGTAGATTGGAATAAGATATGGAAATTAATTGAAGAAGGGAATTGCATTTCTATCTGGAGGGAAAGATTCGGTATTATCAATGCATTTAGCACATAAGAATGGAATTAAAATTACAAAAATTATGACGATGATACCCGAAGATCAAGAAAGTATGTTGTATCATACACACAATATTAACTTAGTAAAAAGCATAGCAGAAGTAGTGGGATTAGATTGGATTCCCGTGAAAGCGTCAAAAGAAAGAGAAATTGAAACATTAACAGATGCGTTAGAAAAACAAGATTCAGACTACTTAATAACAGGAGGAATAGAATCAAATTTTCAGAAAAAAAAATTCGATAGTGCTTGTGAAAAGGCAGGTATGGAACACTATGCGCCGATTTGGGGGATTACTCCTAAAAATTTGTATCACGAAATATTAGAAAATCAATTAGATGTAATAATTGTTTCAGTTGCAGCACTAGGATTAGGAGAGGAATGGTTAGGAAGACATTTAGATAAAAAGAGCATAAAAGAATTACTTGATCGTGCAGATAAATATAGGTTTAATGCAGTAGGAGAAGGAGGAGATTTAGATACTTTGGTATTAGATGGTCCATTATATTCAAATAAATTAGAACCAGTAGAATCAAAAAATATCTGGTATGGAGATAGAGGTAGATTAGAAATTTCAGGATTAAAAATTATAAAAAAGTGATGTGTTATGTTAGATAATCTTAAAACAGGTTTACAAGATGCAATAAAGAAGTTTGTCGGAAATGATGAAATTGATGAACAATCGGTAAAGGAATTTGTTAAAGATTTACAAAGATCATTACTTCAGGCAGATGTAAATGTAAAACTTGTATTCGATTTAACAAAAAAAATTGAGACACGAGCATTGGAAGAAAAAATACCCACAGGAATACCAAAACGAGACTATATTGTAAAGATACTTTATGAAGAATTATCTACAACTTTAGGTTCAGAGAGAAAATTTGAATTAAACAAAGCAAAAGGCAATATAATTTTGGTATTAGGGATACAAGGAAGTGGAAAAACTACAACAATTGGTAAATTAGCTAGATATTTGACTAAGAAGAACCATTCAGTAGGAGTAATAGGGGCAGATACTTTCAGACCAGGTGCTTTAGCACAGATTACATCACTATGTGAACCATTTGATATTGAAATATTTGGTCAAGAAAAGGAGAAAAATGCTGTAAAAATTATCAATAATGGAATTGATTATTTCAACAAGGCAGAAAAAGAAGTTATAATAATTGATACAACTGGACGGCATAAAGAAGAAGGTGGATTAATGGATGAAATGAAAGAATTAACGAAGAAAATAAAACCTGATCATACTTTATTGGTAATTGATTCTACAATAGGACAACAATCAGAAGCACAATCAAAAGCATTTACAGAAGTTAGTTCAATTGGTGGAATAATAATAACAAAACTAGATGGAGCTGCAAAAGGTGGAGGTGCAATAGCAGCTGTTACAAATACTAATGCAAATATATTTTTCATAGGTACAGGAGAAAGAATTGATGATTTAGAAGAATTTGTATCAACTAGATTTGTTGGAAGATTAATTGGAATGGGAGATATTCAAACATTATTACAAAGATTGAAGGAGATTCAATCAGAAGATCAGGAAATAAAGATGCAAAGAATAATGTCGGGAAAAATGACAATAAACGATCTATATGAACAATTGGAACAGATTAACAAGATGGGATCATTAAAAAAAGTAATGGAATTAATTCCAGGAGCAGCACAAGTTCCAGAAAAAGATATCGATAACATAGAAGAAAATATGGAGAAATGGAAGTTTATAATTCAATCCATGACAAAAGATGAGAAGGAAGACCCAGATTTAATGAATTCGTCAAGAGTAAAAAGAATAGCAAAAGGTTCTGGAAGGTCTGAAAAAGAGATAAAGGAATTGTTGAACAGGTATAAACAATCTAAACAAATGATGAAAGCTAGTAAAGGACGAGGAATGCGACAATTGATGAAAAAGTTAGGTGCAAGTTAAATCTGGATGCTAGAGCTAGAACTGCAAAAAGGGTTTTTTACAGGTATAAATTATGTGATAGTTGTTTAGGAAGGCAATTTTCAAGTAAATTTACTAATAGAATAAATGGAAAAAACATTAGAGAGATAATAAAAGAGAACAAGATCAAAAAAGAATGTTTCATTTGTGAGGGAATGATGAATAATCTAAGCAAACTTGCAAAAAAAATCATAACAGAGACTGAAA
>JAKUSK010000004.1 GCA_022449325.1 Nitrososphaerales archaeon
CAGATTTAAGTTCACGAATATTTTTAGCGCCAATTAAGAACATAGTTGATTTTAGTTCTAAAACTAATTGATCAATAAAAGTTGTTAATGAATCATATGATTTAGAAGCAGGAGTGAGCATAGGACGAGCAAAACCTCCAACGTCTGCGCCTAGTGTAATAGATTTAGCAAGATCAAGACCATCACGTAAACCGCCAGATGCAATAATAGGAGTTTTCACTGAATGTCTAGTGAGAAATATAGTTGCAGCAGTAGGTATGCCCCAATCCCAAAACAAAAGTCCAAGATCAGATTTCTTTTTATTTTTAAATTTCTTTGCGCGTATTTGTTCTATACCAGCCCAACTAGTACCTCCCATACCTGCTACATTAATCGCACCAACTTTTGATTTAGATAATTTTTTAGCAACAGAAGGAGATATACCTGAACCAACTTCTTTAACAATTATAGGTATATCCAAATCAGAAGATAGTTCTTTGATTCGAGACAAGACATTAGAATAATTTGATTCGCCTTCAGGCTGAACTAGTTCTTGAAGTGGATTAAGGTGAATTGCTAGAGCATCGGCATCAATCATTTTCAATAATTTCGTTATAGATTTATGATTCAATCCTTGAGAAAGTTGTGCGCCGCCGATATTTGAAAAAATAAAGGCATTAGGAGCGTTTTTTCTTACAATTTTAAAGCTTTCAGCAAGATCCTCTGACAATAAACCAGCGCGTTGACTACCAACTCCCATACCAATACCAAATTCTTCGGCAGCCTGAGCTAATCTAGCATTAATCTTTTGAGCAGCAGGAGTTCCACCAGTCATAGAATCAATTAAAAAGGGAAAATTAAAACTATGGCCAAGGAATTTAGTAGAGGTTTTAATGTTGTCAAAATTAATTTCTGGGAGGGCGCAATGTAGAAATTCTACACATTCAAGAAGTGTTGTTTTAGTTAACGCATTAGTATTTTTTAGAGCTAAATCAATTCCTTCTTTTTTACGATCTTCAATAATATTCTTCGAACTTTTTTTAGTCATGGTCTACAACTTCCTTATAATAGCTAGGGGCCACAGAAAGAGCAGGTACAATAACTTCTTTAATCTTCCGAGTCGCCAATTTTCAGTTTTTTTAGTCATACATTATCACCGACAAATAGTGTACCGACATGTTCGCCATTCAAAGCTTTAGATAAATTTTTAATATTCAATCCATTAGTAATTTGAACATCGATACCGAGATTAGCGATTTTTAGACTTTGATTGATTTTCGTTTTAATACCACCAGTAACATCATAATGAAGTTTAGAAAATTTAAGATTATTCTTATTATTATTAATTATTGGTATCAAACTTGAAACATCTTCAGGATTTTGATAAATACCGTCAATATTTGAAGCAAATATAACACGTTTAGGATTTAATAATTTACATAGATCATGTACAATAAGATCGCCAGAATGGATATAAAATCCATCATTGGCAATTAATACATCACCAAAAGTTACTGGAATTAAATTAAGGGAAATACTTTTTTTAAGAATTTTTTTCCAATCAATTGGAATTTTTTTATTATTATACATCGAAGTGGGGGAAAATGAGAAAGTGTTAACATGGTTTTCATGGAATATTTTAATGATTTTTTGGTTTAATAATTGCATAGAATCACGAATTTTAACAACGTGTTTTGTGGATTTAGTTGGCTTGTCAGATATTCTATAACGTTTAGCGTAATAATGGCCGAATGAACCCGCACCATGAACAATAATTAGAGGTTCTTTGAATTTCTTAACTACGTTAGATAAGTTGCGTACTGAATTAGCATCGAATGTAAGGGGTCTGGACTTTTTTGTGACTACAGAGCCACCTAATTTTAGTATTGTTAATTTATTGACCATACTTTTACACCTTGTTGTGGGAGTTTTACAGAAAATGTTTCAAAGTTCATGTTGTTCAATTCATTAACAATCATACCAATATGTCGTGAAGGTGAGATAGCTATTATTGAACCTCCACCTCCTCCACCAGTAATTTTAGCTCCATATGAACCCAATTCCAAACATTTCTCAATTAGATTATCAGTTGGTAAAGAACTTAATCCAAGAGAATTTAGAGTAGAGTTAAAGAAATTAAAATAGGAACCTACAGATACGTAATCTTTTTTTGATAGTGCGGACAATGTTTTTTTAGTTAAGGTATTAGATGAATCTACAAGACTAAGGAATGTTGAGGGTTTATCATTTCTAAGATTAGCGAATTTATTTATCATATTTGATGTTTTTCTGCGTTTACCGCTAATTGAGACGATTAATTCTGGATTATGTTTTAGAGTAATTCGTTTAGGAACAGAATCTTTACGAAAAGAAATTAAACCTCCCATAATACTCGCTGCAACGTCTATTCCAGAGGGGTTTCCATGAATTTTTTTCTCTCCATACATAGCAAGATCAAATAGGGTCTTTCGGTCGAGTTTAGTATTAAAGAGTGAGGCAACAGATGCTGCAGTAGCCACACATAATGCACTTGAAGAACCTAAACCTGAACCACGTGGAATTCCAGAATCGATAGTAATTGATAATGTACTCTTTTTACGTAAATATTCAAGAGTTTTATTACGAACGATATAAACGGGGTCATTTTTTATATTATAATTAGTAGAATGAATTCTTTGATTTTTATAAGAGATAGCATTATTAGAAGAAAAACTACTTGTGACACGGATTTTCTTATTTATTGCAGCTGCCAGTGCTTGTGCGCCATGAACGACAAAATGTTCCCCCGTAAGAATAATTTTTCCTGGGGCTTCTGCGATTGAAATCAAATTACTATAAAGAATACATTACAACAATAAAAATCAGCAGGTAATGATAATAAGAAAATGAATGTAATTATTCGTCGTCGACTAATTTTGTCTCGAAATCTTCAATTGAGTAGGACATGGATTCATCTGAAGATAATTTACCTGAGTGTTGAAGGACAGAACGCGATAACAACCACATAACTGCAGCCAAGGCTTTTCTACCTCTATTATTAGCTGGAATAACAACATCAACATTCTCAGTAAGATTGTCTGTATCACAAATAGCAATAACTGGAACACCAACTTGTGTAGCTTCAATAACAGCTTGTTGATCCATTGAAGGGTCAGTTACGATAACTGCTTCAGGATCTAAATGTTTAGGATAAAGTGGATTAGTAAAAGTACCTGGCATGAATCTTCCAGTTAAAGGAATAGTTCCAGTTAACTCAGTAAATTTTGCCACAGGTGTTTTTCCATATTCACGTGACGAATAAACAACAATACGGGATAAATCAAGATTAGAAACAAATTTAGCAGCTAATTCAATACGCTGTAATGTTTTAGCAACATCGATTATATGAAGTCCATCAGGACGTGTTCGACTGATAAAACTAGCCATTGATTTAGTTTTAACGAGTGTGCCTACACGTATTCCAGTAGACAGTAAGACTTGCTCAGAAACATCTTTAGTAACAGAACTGTCTAAACTTTCTGTGCTTTCTAAATCTTCGGTTTCAAAGTTAACTGACATATTTTTTAACCCTCGCAATAGGCATCGACATGTTATTATTTATAAAGTTAGTTTCCTCAATTCTAAGTAATTCATTTAGTTTAGAGATTCTTTCACCACCGACAACTCCACTTTTCATCATCACTGAACCAGAACCAATAGCAATGTGGGCTAGATGTGGATCAACTGTATCACCTGAACGATGAGATGCAATAATAGCATAATTATTTTGATTACATGAATTAGCAAATTCCATTGCGTCGCCCAATGCTCCTGCCTGATTTACTTTCAGAATTACAGCATTGCCAGCATTTTGATCTATACCTTTTTGAAGTATAGAGGTATTTGTTACAAATAAATCGTCTCCAACAATGAGGCAATTATCATTTTTAGAAGATAGTTCAGTAAAATCAGAGAAAGCCTCTTCATGAAGAGGATCTTCTACATAAATTAGATTATATTTTTCAATCAATTCAAGAACATAAGAAATTTGTTCCTCTGTATTACGAGATTTATTTTCACGAGAATAAACATAAAGTTCTTTATCAGGAATCCAAAGAGAAGAAGAAGCAACATCAAGACCTAATCGAATTTCGAATCCAACTGCGTCTGAGACAGTATTAATAGCTTCTTGGGCAACTTCAAGTGCTTCAGTGTTAGATAATTGTGGAGCCCATGCGCCTTCGTCGCCTTTACCGCCAGAGAATTTTGAATCTTTTTTATCAATAATTTTTTTGATTTCTTTATGAACTAGAAGATTAGCTTGGATACCAGAATGTATCGAATCAGCTCCAAGAGGATAAGAAAGGAATTCTTGAATATCAGTTGAACCATTTCCTGCATGCATTCCACCGCCAAGAACATTTCCCAAAGGAAGTGGCATTTCGGCAGGCTTTCCGTTAAGAAGGATTTCATAAATTGGTTTATCTAGAATTTGTGAAGCTGCATCAATAGATGCAAGAGATATTGCATATGCAGCAGAACCACCTATGTTGGAATAGTTATCAGTTTTATCCGCGTCTTTTAGGATGTTCTTAAGAGTAAAAATATCAGAACTATCTGCACCAATTAAATGAGATTTATATTCATTAAGATAATCAATGGTGTCCTTGCATTGTGAGTTTCTAAAGGAAACTGCCTCAAATTTACCAACGCTAGCGCCAGCAGGAGATGATGCAGTACCAATTGTGTCGCCTACATGCACGTCAACTTCTATGGTTTCGCTACCTCGACTATTATAGATTAAACGAGATTTGATATCAGTAATTTTTGTCATAGATTAGGATTTTCCTCTCAGATACATTATTATGTTAAATCAAATTCCAGTCTTTTATCATGGACGCTGTCATGATACTGTATGATTTGATCAATAACGTCAGAATTAGACAGTAACATTCGTCTACAGCAATAACGAGTAATTTTAAGATCGTCAAGAATTTTTGCTGGGCTTTCTCCATCAGAGGTTCGAGACTCTAAAATTTCAAGTTTGTCAGCAATAACGCTTCCACAACTAAAACAACGAACTGGAATAATCAAAAAATGAACACCAACAACCTATCTATATGATTTCTGTTTTCTTCGTCTTGCACCAGGACCGCCAAATTTCTTCGATTCACTACGACGAGAATCACCAGAAAGAAGATGTTGATCGTAATCGGAAATTTTAGTTTTAATTTCTTTAGTCTTAATATGTGAAATGATTGCACGAGACATTGCAATTGCACAGGCTTCTGCTTGTCCCATATATCCTCCACCAGAAACTCGTATGTTTATATCAACTTTATTTCGGTGATCGCCAATTAATTCAAGTGGAGTTAACATACGTTCACGTGCCATTAATGGAGTAACAATTTCAACAGGTGTTTTATTTATGAATACTTTACCAGTACCAGCAGTAATTACAGCAGTAGCTTTAGCTGTTTTTCTGGAAGCTGGAATTAATTTGGATTTCTTTTTCATTCTACTTTTCTCCATCCCATAGATGAACATAATTCACCAATCGTAGTATAATAAGATAGTGACCTTCTGGCCAATGCTGTATCAATAGTTTTATGTTCGGATTTTTGATATTTTTCAGGAACTGAGATATATACTCGAAGAAGTTTTTTGGCAGCATTGCCTTTTGGTTTTTTATAAGGAAGCATACCTCTAACCATTTTTTCCATATAGGTATCAGGACGTCTAGGATGAAAAGGGCCGTGTTTTGGATGTACACGACTAGTTATTTCCAATCTCAATTCATTTTCTTTGAGAATATTAGCACGACTACCTGACATAAGAATTTTTTCAGCGTTAACTAGGATAACACGATTGCCATTTAGGAGCATTTTTGCGATAACTGAGCACAAACGTCCAGCTAGATGTTTATCGCCATTAATTACAACAGTAGATTCGGAATCAGCCAACAAAGATTTTTACACCTTTTCCATCAGGATTAGTTTCAACAAGTTTTTCAATTAACATAACTGTTCCACCGGCATTTTTAATTTTTACTTTTGCAGTTTCAGAAAAAGAAACAGCGCCAATAGTAATCGAATGTTCGATTACACCTGCGCCCAGAACTTTACCAGGAACTGCTATTACATCACCGGTTTTTGTAACTCTAGATAAGTTACCAACATTAATTTCATGATCGTGTTCGAGTTTTTGTACAATATTAGTCCAGACTTTTGCATGAGTTTTACGAGCAACGCGTTTTATTGATTCAATTCGATAATCATTAAAGGTCATTTTACATTCTCCTGGATTGATTGATTCATATCCTTCAGTTTTGTATTTAATATACTTGTAGCTTGCAAGAGAATTTCATTGGCAGGTAAACTTCCTGTTGATTCGAGTGTAAGATGAAATTCAGAATCATTATCAGTATCAGTAAGTGTGGAGATTGTAACAGGTTGCCATTTAGCATGATGACGTCCTTTACCGAGTTTAGCATAAGCCTCTAATTTAATTTTTTGACTTGGTGCAAGCTTAATGATTGGAATGTTATCAACGTAAGGTTTTACACGAGTGTCTTCAGATACTAAATCTCCAGAATAAATTGTCTTAACTTCATCAGTAGCAACAGCATCAAGAACTAAAAGAACACGACATTTAGTACAGCCTAAAGATGTTTTACAATCACAGTCTTGTGGAAGTATGTATCCTTCTAAATCAGTTGTTAAAGGAATGAGTCCAAGACGATGAGCAAGGATTTCGTCATATAAAACAGAAGAATTTTCATGAATTACAATTTCGTCGATAGCCATACATGGGACTTCGCTAATAGCAAAGCGTCTAAGAGCATTAGCATATACTCTATCTATACCCTTGAGTAGGAGCTTCACGTGTGAGTCAGACGACTCTAAGATTTTAATGGTTGCCAATTTATGTCACCGTAATACCTTAGTAAACGCAGAATATTGTAATTAAAACCTTATCATTTTTCGATAAAGATTAATTAGAGGCATTATCTACATAATTATAAAATTGTCGACCGAATTCAAGTACATAGTAAGAATATTAGGCAGAGACGTCAGTGGTACGAAGAAAGTCATACAGGCTCTCTCCAATATCAAAGGAATTGGCAACAATTTAGCCCATTATATCGTGAAATCATTAGAAATAGACAGAGAGTTGAGAATGGGTATGCTTTCAGATGAACAAATTAATGCTATTGAAGAAAATATCAAAAATATAGATAAAAAATATCCTGAATTTAATTTAAATCGTCAAAAAGATATGCAAACTGGTGAGAATCAACATGTTATTGAAACTGATTTAATTGTATCTAAAAAACAAGATATTGACTTGGAAAGAATTTTACAGAGTTGGAGAGGAACAAGACACTCATTAAACTTGAAAGTAAGAGGGCAAAGAACTAGATGTACAGGAAGAGCAGGAAAAGTAGTAGGAGTACGTAAATCAACTCTAAAACCAGGAAAGGCGAGTTAGATAAATGGGAGATCCAAAATATTCAAGAAAAAAGTCGGCGCGACCTCGAAACCCTTGGCAACGAAATTTATTAAAAGAAGAATTAGAATTAGTTGGTAGTTTTGGTTTAAGAAATAAAAAAGAACTTCATGTTGCGTCAACAGAGTTATCTAGAATTAGAAAACAAGCTAGGCAACTTCTGGCTGCAACAACAGAAATTAGAACAGCAAGAGAACCAATTTTATTAACATCATTATCAAGGAAAGGAATTGTCACTGATGATGCAACGTTAGATAATGTATTAGCACTTAATGTTTCTAGTTTTTTGGAAAGAAGATTACAAACAGTAGTATTAAGAAAAGGATTAGCAAGAACACCTCATCAAGCAAGACAATTAATTACACATGGACATATAGCAATAGGAAACAATAGAGTAAACATACCAAGTTATACGGTAACACGGGATGAAGAACCATTAGTAAAGATGACCGATGGAAGTACATTTGTGCTGCAGGAGATAGCAGTTCCAGAGCCAAAAAGTGATACGTATGGAAATCCAGATGAAAAAGAAGAATTAGAATCAAAGGAAAAACCTGTTGAAGAAAAGACTGAAGCTAAAGAGGAAATAGAAGAAAAGACTGAAGCTAAAGAGGATGTAAAAGAAAATGAGTAGTTCAGACGTATCAAAAAAATGGGGAATCGTACATATTTTTAGTAGTTATAATAACACAATTGTTCATATAACCGATTTAAGTGGTTCAGAAACGATTGCAATAAGTTCTGGTGGAAGACATGTTAAAGCGGACAGGTTCCAAGCAACGCCATATGCAGCTATGAAAGCTGCTCAAGCTGCAGCAGAAACTGCTAGATCAAAAGGAATTGAACATCTTCATATCAGAGTTCGTGCAGTGGGTGGAGTAGGTGGAAGAACTCCAGGACCAGGAGCTCAAGCAGTAATCAGAGCAATTGCAAGAGGCGGATTTAGAGTAGGAAAAATTGAAGATGTTACACCGATTCCTCATGATACCACTAGAAAAGCTGGCGGTAGAAGAGGAAGAAGAGCATAGTCTTTTATCTGTTAACATAGCTTCAAGATTTTAATTATGTGTGGAATAACCGGCTACATTGGAGAGAAGGAAGCAGCTCCAGTTTTATTACAAGCGTTAAAAAGAATGGAATATAGAGGTTATGATTCAGCAGGGATTTCAACTATTTACAAAGATAATGTAACAATAAAAAAAGACATTGGAAGAATTGATTCAATTAATGAGAAGATTGAACTTGGTAAAGCAGAAGGCAAAATCGGGGTTGCGCATACAAGATGGGCTACACATGGAGGAGTGACAAAAGAAAATGCACATCCACATTTATCATGTAAACAAAAAGTAGTCATGGTTCATAATGGAATAATTGAAAATTATAGGCAATTATTTAAGGAATTATCAGACAACCATGAGATTAAAAGTGAAACCGATTCAGAAGTCATAGCACATTTAATTGAAGAAGAATACGATAAAGAAAAAAACCCATTAAAAACATTGCAAAATGTAAGTAAAAAATTAGATGGTAGTTTTGCATTAGTTGTGATTTTTAGTGATAAAAAAGATGAAATATACGGAGTGAGAAAATATGCGCCATTAATTGTTGGAATTGGTGAACAAGAGAATTTTATTTCCAGCGACATAGTGTCATTTATTGATTATACAGATAATGTAATATTTTTAGAAGATAAAGAGATAGTAAAAGTAACATCAAATTCAATTGAGATTGTAAACTTTGATGGAGATAAAATATCACGAGATAAAACACATGTAGCTTGGGAAGCTGCAGATGTATCGAAGGAAGAGTTTTCGCACCATACAATTAAAGAGATTCATGAACAGAGTTCTACAGTACAAAATGCATTAAATCAAGATGATGAAGAATTTGAAGAGTTTGTTAATAAATTAACTAGTGGTAAGAATATATTCATCACAGGGTCAGGATCGAGTTTTCACATTGCCTTAATTTTTAGAAAAATGCTTACAAAATTTGTAGATAGTCCAGTTCAGGCGTTTCTATCCAGTGAATCAGAAGAATATATTGAATCAATGAATGACAATGCAATATTAATTCCCATATCTCAGAGTGGAGAGACTGCCGATTTACTTGAAGTAATACGTAATGTTAAGGATAAAGGAGTTACAGTGTTATCGATATACAATACGGTAGGTTCTTCTTTATCAAGAGTAAGTGATTTTAGTCTTAATCTAAATTGTGGTCCTGAGATCGGAGTTGCTGCAACAAAGAGTTTCACATCTCAATTAGCAATAGTGTATAAAATAATATTCAAATTAGGAAATGTAAAAGATGGTAATGAGAAGATTATTGAATTATCTAATAAGATAAAAGATATTTTATCAAAAGAAAAAACCTTACAAGAAATTATTGAATTAATTAATGAATCAAATGACGTGTATTTCTTAGGGAGAGCAATACATCATCCAATAGCATTAGAAGGTGCATTAAAGTTAAAGGAATTAGCTTACATTCATGCAGAAGGAATGGCAGCAGGTGAGATAAAACACGGTACATTAGCATTAGTAGAAGAAGGTACACCGGCGATTATCATTAATCCGAAGGATGAATCTTATAACGATACAATAAATAATGCAACCGAAATGAAAGCGAGAGGCGCAAAAATAATTGGAATATCAAGTGAAGATAATGAAGTTTATGATTATTGGATAGAAATTCCTAAAGTAGAGAATATGTTATATCCATTAATCGAGCTTGTGCCGTTGCAGCTGTTAGCATACTATACTGCGATTAGAAGAAAGAATAATCCAGATTATCCAAGAAACTTAGCAAAATCAGTTACTGTAAAGTAAAAGTTAGACATCAATAATTTCTTTATCTTCTTGATACGACCATTCTTCTGAAGAGAGTCTATTACTATCTTTATCATAGCAACATAATTGATTACCTTCGTCCTTGGTTTTACTATGTGTACTATCACAAAATGGATATGTTTTACTTATACCGCACATACAGATTTTGACTTTGTCTCCTGAAGGTGTAATATGAATAAATGGCTTATCAGTAGAATGTTTAATTAACCTAGTCATCAAAAATACTAAGAAAAATTAGTAATTAAATTTACAGGAAAATCGGAAGATTAGTGGGCCCGCCCGGATTTGAACCGGGGACCTTCGCCATGTAAAGGCGACATCCTAACCATTCTAGGAGTTAAATTAACTCTGGCTAGACGACGAGCCCCCTATATAATTTCTGTAATGATTATTTTAAGTCTTCATCCTTAAATTAGATTTTACAATATTCTATTAGAACGATGAAAAGCGATATTTTGGTAATAGATCCAAGCATAGCAGGAATATCAGGAGACATGATGTTAAGTTCAATAATAGATATTGGAGCAGATGAAAAACTAGTAATTGAAAATTTAGAATCAATAAAAGATTATTTTAAGAGTTGTAAAAAACTTGAAATAAGTTTCAAGGATGTAACGAAAAATGGTTTTCGTGCAAAAAAAGCAGACATCATAATTGAGGAAGACAAGAATAGTCACAATGTAGATGAATTAAATCATAATTTAGAAAGGAGTATTGAGAATGTTTCTATATCACATAATGCAAAGGCGTTTATAAAAAATTCTTTTGAGAATTTAATTTCTGCTGAAAGTGCGTTACATGGTATTAGTAATAAAGAAATGCATTTACATGAAGCAGGTTCAATAGATACATTTGTAGACATTATTGGAACAGGAATTGCATTAGATAATTTAAAATTATTTAATTTAAAAGAGATTATAACTACGCCAGTTTCAGTTGGAGGTGGAGATATAACATTCTCCCATGGGAAGATGCAGAATCCAGCACCTGCAATATTAGAGATCGCAAGAAGAAACAATATAATGATTAGAGGAGGTCCTGGAATGTATGAAACGGCTACTCCAACAGGAATGGCAATGCTTGCTGCATTAGTAGAGGAAAGTCAAGAAATTTTTCCTGGAATAAAACCAGAATTAATAGGAGTAGGAGCTGGATCTTCGGAGTTTAAGG
Source organism: Nitrososphaerales archaeon (assembly GCA_022449325.1). Lineage (GTDB taxonomy): Archaea > Thermoproteota > Nitrososphaeria > Nitrososphaerales > UBA57 > UBA57. The sequence continues at coordinate 11,490 of JAKUSK010000004.1, forward strand.
AAATACCAAATATATTAAGAATTACTTTGGGGGAGAAATCTACGTTATTGACTGATGAAATTGCGATAATTGAAACTAACATAGATGACAGAACAGGAGAAGAGTTAGGTTATGCAATGCAAAGAATAATTGATAATGGCGCATTAGACGTATCATTAATACCTACAATTGGAAAGAAAGGACGACCAAGTAATGTACTGAAAGTCATTACAAATTTAAGTAAATCTGAATTTTTTTCCGATTTAGTAATGAGGGAAACAGGAACACTAGGTGTGAGAGTTTATCCAATGTCAAGATTCATACAAATGAGAGAAAATTTGAAGGCAAATATTACAATAAAGAATAATGATGAAGAGATTGATGTAAAAGTAGTTAAATCAGAGTCAGGAGAAATAATCCAATTTAAACCTGAATTTGATCAAATTGTCAAATTGTCAGAAAAATACAAAATCAATTTAATTGAATTAAAGAATGATATATCAAAACAAATACAAAGAGAATTATTTAATTAATTTTTTTAACAATGATTGATGCAAGAACTCCTGCAGCAATACCAGAATCTATATTGACAGTAGCAATTCCAAGAGCGCAAGATTGGAGCATACTCATTAGAGCTGCAGTTCCTTTGTCTCCGTAACCATAGCCAATTGATGTTGGAACGCCAATAACAGGTATATCCACCAGACCGGCAATAATAGAAGCCATAGCTCCTTCACGACCAGCAACTGCAATTATTACATCTACGTCATCTTGAATAACGGATGAAAGTGAAGAAAATAATCGATGTATTCCCGCTACTCCAACATCATAATATGTAGTATTTTTGCAACCTACTTCATCAAGAATTACTTTGGCTTCCTCAGCGACAGGAATGTCAGCTGTACCTGCAGTTATAATTGCAACGTGTCCATGAATTGGTGTTTTCTTTTTTGTAGATAAAACAACAGTATTTGCAAGAGTGTTTTTACGAATATGTTTTTTTGGAAAAGATTTAGAGATTGCTGTAAGATGAGATTTATTTGTACGACTGATAATAACATGGCCGGAAGTTGAAAACATATTTTTAGCGATTTTAACAACTTGATCTGGAGATTTTCCTTCAGCAAGAATAATTTCAGGAACGCCTTTTCTGTGTGCTCGACCAGTATCTAGCTTGGCAATATCTTGAACTTCAGAAATTGAATTTAATTGAATTTGTTTTTTTGCAGCCGTAGGAGTAAGTTCTCCAGTAGAAACTTTCTTTAATATTTCATCAATGGTCATTTTTATGAGATTATTTGTTTAGATTACCTGATTTATAACCTGATAGTTCAAGAGTTATGTATTTGAAACCTAGATCTTTCAATTCCTGATCAATTTTATCCATGATTAATTCATTAAATAATAGTGAACGTTCATTTTTACCTACTTCAATTCTGGCAATATTATTGTGATCACGAACACGTAATATTTCAATTCCTGTAAGTTCTTTGATTAAAGCTTCGGCTCTTTCAATTTTAGAAAGTGTTTTTAGAGTAATAGGTTGACCATAAGCTACACGAGAAGAAAGGCAGGGTGCAGATGGTCGATCTGCAGTAGGTAATTGAAGATGTTTGGAAATATTTCGAATATCAACTTTAGTAAACTCAAGATCTACAAAAGGATGAAGAATTTTATTTTCATCTGCGGCAACTAATCCAGGGCGAAAGTCGGATAAATCGTCAAGATTTGTTCCATCAACTATAACTTTGATGTTTTTTTCTTTCGAAATATCTGATAAAGTTGAGAATAATTCAGATTTACAATAATAACATCGATTAGATGAATTTTTGAGATAATCAGGATTATCCATTTCGTTTGTATTGACAATCAAGTGTTCAATTCCAATTGATTTAGCAAGAGATTGTGCATTTTTCAATTCGCTTCTTGGAATACTAGGTGAATCAGCCGTTACTGCAATAGCCCGTTTTCCCAAGCTCATAAAGGCAGCTTTGGCCAATAGCGTACTATCTACTCCACCGGAAAATGCAATTATAACTGAATCAAAGGACTTAAACCAAGATTCCAGTTCCTGTAATTTTGATGTAATTATACTCTGCAATTCTATAATTTTGTAAACATTACAATGGTTAAAATGTTTTAATTATTCAATCGTGATGGTACGATTTTCAGTAATAATCAAATCCATTGGAACGTCATGTTCTTGGATATCAATGGTATTAATAAGTTGAAAATCAAATGCCAATGCGATTTTATATATAGAAGCATGAAGAGTTAGAAATTTATCATAGTAACCAGAGCCAAAGCCCAATCGATTACCTGATTTGTCAAAAGCAATACCAGGAACAATTACAGCATCGATGTTAGTGCAAATCACACCATCAACAGGCTCAGGAATATCAAGATAATTTTCCCTAAGATTCTCCATTCCGTCGATTGTGTGGAAATCCATAGTTTTAGATTGTCGATCAATTTTAGGCAAACAAACATTTTTTCCTAAATCAAGTGTTTTTTGAATCATACTAGAGGTGAGAACTTCCGTTTTTAGCGAATAATAGAAGCCGATGCAGTCGCTTTCTTTGAAGATTTGAGTCGAGAATAATTTATCCATTATAATATTAGAATTTTTATCTATATCATCTGTAGACTGTAAGTTACGAATATGTTTAATCTTATTACGAATTGATTCACGATTATCAGTCATATGTGTATTAATTATTATCTTTAATCCAGGCAATTAATGCTTTTTCATTAGAATCACTACGATTATCGATTACAGGAACAACAATGTTTTCTTGTGGGGAAGTAATAGTTGGAGTAAAGCTAGGCATGTTTGCGTATTCGATATCAACCCATAGTATGCCTTTGTCAATAAATTGTTCTGAAAGTTGATCGTCAATACCGCTAAAAGTTAGATTTTGAATTCGATAGACAATACCATCAATCCATTTAACATAGGGTGATGCCATTGAATGAGATTGTATAGCAGTTCGTCGGGCTAAATTATCAGGTGAATCGTGTTTAATTAAACTAGAAATTACATATTCTTGCACTTGTTTAGAGCTAATTTTCATCTTTCTCACTTACAGTGAGTTTAAAGTTGTAATACTTAAATGAATAGTGTTAAAGCGTCGGGTTCACTAGCCCAAGATAAAAATGCTGAAGCGCCAACAATATCGTCGACTTCGGGAATAAGATTTTCTTCTTTTACATCCATGAATCCCATAGTAGGAGAACAAGCATGGAGTTTAACGCCGCTGTCTTTAGCCATTTTAATCATGTCGTAAACATTCGGCCAGAATTTTTCAATCTTGCTCTTCATCATAGTAGAAGCCATTTTAGTCATTCCAGGTATTACACCGACTATATTTGGCATAGGCATACCAGGATTTCCAACAGGAGCAATTTTTACTGAATTAACACCGTCCTTAGTTAGTGCTTTCAGACCCCAAAAAGTAAAATACATATCAACTTTCATTCCCATAGCAGGTGCTGTAGTGGCGAGAACAAGTGCAGGATAGAGCATGTCTATAGTGCCTTTAGATACGACCAATATGAGTCGTTTCTTAAGTTGTTGATTTTCTGGTTGGATATCGGTCAAATTCATCACTTTTTCTGTATGTGAAATACAAAGGTTTTGGGAGAAGTCTCTTCTACAGTACTTTCAAGCAATATGTTTCCTGTGGTATGAGCCCATCCTTCAAAATCAATAGGGGCTCCAGGATCAGTTGCAATTACTTTAAGAATCTGTCCTGAAGATAATTTAGAGATTTCCTTAGCAGTATTGATAATAGGAAGTGGACAAAGCAAGCCTTTCTGATCTAAGGTTTGGGAGATGTTTAGATTTTCAGTCATCACTTTATCCAACTCCAATTAACTACGCTTTAGAAGGATCGGCGACCAGACGAATATAAGGCTTGACTGTCCTCCAACCATCTGGAAACAAAGATTCTGCCTCTTCGTTTTTAACAGCTGGGACAATTATAACATCGTCGCCTTTCTTCCAATTTGCAGGAGTAGCTAATTTATGGTTCACGGTCAATTGAAGGGAATCAATAATTCTAAGTAGTTCATGGAAGTTACGACCTGTAGCCATAGGATAAGTAAGTTGTAGTTTGATCTTTTTGTCAGGACCGATGATGAAAACTGATCTAACAGTTTGATTATCAGCAGCTGTACGTCCAACACAACTACCTTCAGTAGAAGCAGGTAACATGTCATATAGCTTTGCAATACGAAGTTCGGTATCTGCGATAAGCGGATAATTAGGACGAAATCCTGTAACTTCAGCAATGTCGTCTAGCCATGCTACGTGATCAGAAACTGCATCAACACTAAGTCCGATAACTTTAGTGTTTCTTGCAACAAATTCTGATTCTAACTGAGCAAGTGCGCCAAGTTCTGTAGTACATACTGGCGTGAAATCTTTTGGATGAGAGAATAATACAACCCATCCGTCACCAATCCAATCATGAAATGAGATTTCACCTTGAGTGGTTTCTACTTTAAAATCAGGTGCGACGTCATTTATTCTAAGAGACATCAGCAGATCCTCCATTTTCTTTATTTTTTATATTTTGGTTCATTAATTATAACCCCGTTATAATTATAATGGCGTTGTATATATAAAGGTTATGAAAAGACCGGAAGAAATTAAATAATTCTAGTGATAATTAGAAAAGAAATAATCTCATAGATTTAAATGAAGGATAAAGATGATGTGATATGAATACTAAAAATACAAACGCAAATGGAAAGATAGAACTACCAGTAGAATTCCAGGTTGATGTAAGTTTAACAGAATCAAATATTTCTGGAAAAATTTTTAATGGCGATCTAGAAATTCCAATCTATATAAAATATGGAGATAAAGAAATTTTAATTCCTGAAGAATTTAAAGATGTTGGAAAAAATGTGAAGATAAATTTTACAACAGAAAATGAGAACACGGTAATTACAACTGGAAAAGCAAAAAGTAATGAGATCCAATTAGTTCAAATATACGATACAGAATTATGGAATAAGATGGCCAATGATAATCCAGTAACAATGTATATCGAAACAATTTAGTAGCATTACTAAAAATATAATATAAGAAATGAAAATACTAGTAACTGGAGCAAGTGGATTTATCGGTAAGAAACTTGTTCAACATTTATTGGACAAAAACATATCCGTTCGAATAATGTCAAGAAGATTAGAAAGTTTGGATGGGTTTGAACATAAAAATCTAGAAAAAGTAAAAGCTAATGCACAGAAATATGAAGAAGTACGAGATGCATTAAAAGGAATAGATATTGCATATTACCTTATTCATTCAATGGAAGGTGAATCAAAGGATTGGAAGAAATTTGCAGAAATTGATAAAAAAGTTGCAAAGAATTTTGCAGATGCTTCAACTGAATGTGGAGTAAAGAGGATAATATATGTAGGAGGATTAGTAAGTATTCCAGATTCGGAAATGTCGAAGCATATGTCAAGTAGAAAAGAAGTAGGTGAAATTCTAAAGTCATCTGAGGCTAAAACAACGATATTTCGTGCGTCTGTAGTACTCGGTAAAGGAGGAGGAGGATTTGAAATGATGAGATATTTGGTAGAGAGATTACCCGTAATGGTATGTCCAAAATGGGTTTTAACGAAATTACAACCTATTTACATTGATGATGTAGTAGAATATCTCTATGAAAGTTTGAATGTCAAAGAAACTGAGAATCGAACGTTCGATATTGGCGGGCCTGATATATTAGAATATAGAGAGATGATGAAAGCATATGGAAAAATGAATAATAAATCCATAATCATGATAATCATACCATTTCTAAGTCTAAGATTTACTTCATATTGGGTGGATCTAGTCACTCCAATTAAAGCTTCATTAGCTAGACCATTAGTAGAGGGATTAAAAAATGAATCAATAATGACTGAGGAGTCCATAATGGATTTAATTCCAATTAAATTAAAAGGAGTGGAAGAATCATTAAAGTTATCAATTTATGAAGATGATAAACACGAGTTTACCAAAAAAGAAAATTATCTATCTTATTTAGTGATGGCACTGAGTATCATAGGAATTTTGCATTTACTTGTTGATCAAAGATTAATGATGATGTTACCAATAACAGGAACAGTATCAGTGATTTGGTTAGCAATAATTGGAGCAGGATATTATTTCATAAAACAGAGAGCAAGATTAGGATCTTTATTAGTAGGAATTGCTGGTTGGTCTGCTGCACTGTTTTGGTTAGTAGATAGTACGTATTTGATTTCCTATTTGCCTCAAATAGGGCCATATCCAGTTAGCAAAGGAATATCAATATTAGGAACTTATCCAAGTGTTAATACATCAATATTAAACATAATAGGACTTTGTGTAATTGCAGTGTTATTAGTTGTAGCACACTTTACATTCTACGATAAAGATCTTTACACTAAACAATTATAGGACAATAAGGAAATATCCTAAAGCTGCTCCATAAATTGCGTGATTTACGAAGCTTCCAATTACAGGAATATTACCCAATGGATGCTCAAGTGGCTTAACTTTAGTAATAGGTTCATGAATAATCAATACCACAAGAGCAAAAAGAAAGCCTAAAATTGTTCCTGAAATCAAATATGATACTTGAAAGTCAATAACACTAACTATAATTGCAAAAGCAATACCGCCTAATCCACCATGAAGAAGATGAAAAAGAAAACTTGGAATTAATAGTTCTTCAGGGTTTTTTTTGATGAATTTGGAAGTAATAACTTGGTTTTCGTGCCATTCAAGAACAGATGTCATTCCCCATTTTTTATACATTGGAACTTGAAGAATAGACATTGCAGCTGTTGCAATAAAACCTGCAATTAATCCATTAATAATAAAAACAATATCCATTTCAAACACCAATGTACAAAATTAATGCTATATAGAAATCAACAACTGATACATAAGATTGAGACAAAATGAAACCATAAATCGCATGGCCAAATACACTAACTAAAGCAGGTTTATAGCCAAATGGATTATCACGTAAAGATTCACCAGTAATTAATTTGTGGACAGGTAATAAGGTAACAATCCAAACAACAATAGCATAAATTATTCCTAGTAATATTGTTGGTAAAGTATTTGTGAGATTAATGTAAAAAACAAATGGAATTGACAATAATGATCCATTAATCATATGAGTAAGAAGTCCGAATGAAGAGATTTTATTTTTGAATTCTCGATTTGTTAGTTTACAAAACATCATTTCACTTTCATGAAGTTCATAGACTCCTTTGATTCCCCATTTTTTATAAAATGGATATTCAGAAATAGACATAACTACAGTAGGAAGAATTCCTGCTATGAATCCAACAAACAAATAATGTATGTAATTCAACACTCAATGAATATTTTGTCATCGTTTATAATTCATACAGAAAAATAATTCATAGTGCCAATAATTAGTTCTAGTGCTAAATACTATATATAGGATGAGCGTAATTTAGAGTTATAATGGTATACATAAGAAATAAACGGGTAAAGGGAATGAATTATTCATACCTAGTAAGAAGTGTATGGGATAAAGAGAAGAAAGCTTCGAAACAAGAAACAATAAAATACCTAGGTAGAACAGAAAAAATAACATTAGAAGATATTCCGAAAGACTATGCAGAGGATAAAAACATACTCAAGTTTTTTGCAAGAGACAATAATGGAAGTAGAAAAAATTATAATGAATATGTAACAAAGGTACGTAAAGATTTATTCAAGAAATTAGCAGGTCCGGGACCAATAAATTTAGCAAAAGTATACGACGAGTATAAAGATGATTTTACGATACTAGAATTTTATGACAAGATAATTAAACATATCTTATATGATGTGGGCGATTTATGGAGAAGAAATGAATTGATGATTGGAACCGAGCATGTAGTAAGCAACAGATTATTAGGAATCATCAGTGAGATGAATAAGAAAGATATAAAGAAGAAGAAAAGATCAAAGTTACTTATTTGTAATCCTTCAGGAGAACGACACAATATTGTATGTAATATGCTCGAATCTATTTTAACTGACAGAGGTTATAATGTATACAACATTTCTCCATCAACTCCAAGTAAAGATGTAATTAAATACGTAACTAATATTGAACCAGACATGGTAATGGTTTCAATAACTTTACCCGCAAACCTGCAGAGTGGAATTAACCTTGTAAAGAACATATCAAAAGATTACAATAAGCCAATTGTTGTAGGGGGACAGGCTATAACAGAATCAAGTTCAAAGAAATTCCATCCAGCAATAGCAATGCCGAATCAAAATACATTAGATGAAAATCTTAAAGAAATTAGAAGTCTAGTTCCAGCATAAAATTACAGGGAAGAAGAATGGGGACGGCAGGATTTGAACCCACGATCTCCCGGTCACTGCTGCTCCAAAGGTACATCATCCAATAAGTCAGTTTTCACCTTAATCATACATTAGCTTCTGGAGCCGTTAGCGGCACAAATATGTGCTGACGCCATAACCGAGCTAGGCTACGTCCCCCCTTTACCTGAATTAATATTCAAGTCATAATATATATTGAATATAGTTTTTAAATTAAAGAATTCCCGTTAGAATCAATAATTCCTTTCTTAATACGCGTTGTAGATATAGGGAACCCATCTTTTGCATTAATAAGTTCAATAATTTCTCCATGAAGTGGCTTTAAGCCATTAGATTGTCGAGTGTTATTTAAAGAGTCCAAACGATGAGAGTTTTCAGATGTAAGTACTATTACGTCAATGTTATCAAGAAAACTAGCAGGTCCAAAATAATCTTCAAGTTTATAGACATCATATTTAGTATTGGGAAAAGTTGAATCTATAAAATCTCGAATATTGTTTGTTCTCGCATCGTAATTATTAAGAACTTTTTTATTCAATTTGTTTACAAAATTATCTGAAGTAACTCCAATTACTACTTCCTCAGAGATTTGAAACGAGTTTCCAAGTAGGTGTTTATGACCTACATGCAAGATATCAAATGTTCCGCCTACTGCGGCACGTTTGTATTTACTCATTATAATATATAGAACATAATTGGAATTTAGATGTATCTTTAGAATCTAAATAGATTTTATATTGAAGAAAATAGATTTAGAAATAATAATGGAGAAATTAGAAATAGATAAGAGATTTATTGAGGCAGGGAAAATTGCTGCTACGGTCAGAGAACATTTTAAGAAAAAGAATCTAATTGGAATGACAGTGACGCAACTTTGTAATGAAGTAGAGGGAATGACAAGAAAATTAGGTGCAGAACCTGGTTTTCCTTGCGGAGTATCAATTAACAGTGTTACTGCACATTATAGTGGAGAATTATTCGATGATCAAACAATAAATGACGATGCAGTAATTAAATTAGATTTAGGGGCACATATAGACGGGTATGTAGCAGATACGGCAACGACAATTTGCTATGATCCTGATTATCAGGAATTAACATTGGCTACGGAGGCTGCGTTGAACAATGCAATAAAGGCTGTAAAAGACAAGATATCTTCATCCGATATAGGAAGGATAATATCTGATACGGCAGAAAAATTTGGGTTTATACCAATATCAAATCTTTCTGGACATTCAATTGAGAGATTTAAAGTACATGCAGGAGTCTCTATACCAAATGTGTGGACGCCACTAGGTTCAAGTTTAAGAAAAGGAAATGTATATGCAATTGAACCATTTCTCACAGTAAAAGATGGTTCAGGTCAAGTAGTAGATGGAAAAACAAAAACCATCTATATGTTGACAAGAAGGAAAAAAACTGGAGATAAAAAAATCGATGAATTAATTAAGAAAATATGGGATACCAGAAATACTTTACCATTTTCTCCAAGATGGTTTTTGGATGATTATAAAAAGGAAGAATTAGATAGGATGTTAGACAAATTAGTTGCAAAAAAAATCATAAGAGTATATCCAGATTTATTAGAAGCAAATAATCAGACAGTGGCGCAATTTGAGCACACGGTAACTCCGACAGAAAATGGAGTAGTAATTTTAACTAAGATTTAGTTCTTTTTTGGTTCTTCGCCATAGATTAAAGAAATCATAATATTCTCATTACAATCTTTACATTTGTCAAGAATTTTATGGACCAAATCTCCGTCTTTAAATTCGCGTTTAACGGGTTTTTTGCATTTAACACATTCTTCAATCGTATAAACAGTGAGTTTCTTTGCTTTTTTATCGGGAGCTCCCATTATTGGTAACGACATATCTACTGAATTACTCCTATTGTGTTTCCAACACCAACAATAATAATCTTATCATTAGGATTTGTTCTTTCTTCAATAATTCTATTAATTATATCATGAACAGTATCAACGCTTTCTGCAATTTCCTTAGTCATTAAAGAGATTGCTTCAACAAGTGACTGTTTGACAACTATTGCATAAACAGGTAAATTACTATTAGTAGCAGCTTCTTCAATTTTGAATTTATCGACACCTATTCCACCTATAGCAGCACCAATTCCTTCGGCAACTTCACCTGTTTTTTCACCCTCTAACTTTAGAGCAGCGTCAATCATAATCAGAAGAGATGGATTTTCTTTATTAATTAACTCTTGAACTGCATTACCAGGCTGACCAACAGTTCCTGCAGGGCCTTTTGCTGTAACGAGAATGGCCTTACGACCTGAGATATCTGATTCAGCATAAACAGTATCAACAGCTATATCATGTTTCTCATGTTCAAGCATCAATTTACCAACAATCATTGGACCTATTGCATCACCAATAGGTTGATTCTTTTTGAATGTAGCCATTGCTTTATTTAATGCGTCGGCTTGTAACATAAGAAATGGAATAATCATTTGTAGCTGTGCAAGAAGTAAGAAATTGTTTGTTTTTTTACCCACTAAATAAAAATGACGAACAATTTTATAGACAAAGTTGAATGAAGTGGCAATCTCAATAACATTTTCAATAGAGTTTGCTTTAAGTTCGTCAAGATCAGGAAAGAGCTGTTTGATTTCACTTTTCATTCTCATATCTCTACTAGTCATAATATGATCAAGTTTGTTTATGACACCTGCAGGATCTAAATCAACAGGCATTATAGTAAAGTATTCAAGAAATGAATCAAGGCGTTTTATTGTTTCTTCTTTATTATCTATACCTTCAGTAATATGCGCAATTGTTTCATCTCGTGATTTATCTTTCATTTCTTTTAGACGACCAACAGTTTTTGACAAGTCGTTAGTGATAAGCCAAGTTTGTAATTTTTGTCCGTACAATATCAAGAGAGCTAAAGGAAGATAGATTATCGCAAGATTAAGAATGGGATTACTTGTAATTTGTGTGTTTCCAGCTCCGATTATAAATATTAAATCCATAAAATCAACTCAATTAAGACAAATATATTATAACTAGAAAATAAGCATTATTGGATAAAATAAAGTGCCGGCACCATTGCTTCCCGAGACCGTTGGGACCTCAGTAACACACTGGCGTCGACGGTCTTAACTTCTGGGTTCGGAATGGGACCAGGTGGAACCCCGTCGCTATGGCCGGCAACAATAGATAATAAAAATTACACATAGATTAACTTTTGCATTATTTACACGACAAAATCATATTAACGAAAGATAACTTATTAAATGCAGGTATAAAATTGGCAGATTATTCAGTAACTCCGTGGGAAGTTAAAGGAGAAGTAGATTACGACAGATTGGTAAGAGACTTTGGTACTTCGTATATTGATCAATCATTATTGGATAGAGTAAAAACACATACAGGGGAACCACATTTTATGTTAAAAAGAAAGGTATTTTTTAGTCATAGAGATTTCAATTGGATTTTAGATAAATATGAAAAAGGAGAGAAGTTCTTCTTATACACTGGTAGAGGTCCGTCTGGAGACACACATTTAGGTCATTTATTGCCTTGGATTTTTACACAGTACTTGCAAGAGAAATTTGGCGTAGAACTATACTTTCAAATCACCGATGACGAGAAATATATGTACGACAGATCATTAACAAGAAAACAAGTATCGGAATTTGCTTATGAGAACATATTAGATATAATAGCATTAGGTTTTGATCCAGAAAAAACGTTCATTTTTAAGAATACTGAATACATAAAAACTATGTATAAAATTTCAACAGACATTGCAAAACACATTACATTTTCTACTGCAAAAGGCATATTTGGTTTCCAAAATAGTTCCAACATAGGAATGATTTTTTTCCCGTCTTTGCAAGCTGCAACATGTTTCTTGCCATCAGAATTAAAAGGAAAAAATATTCCATGTTTGATTCCTGCAGCAATTGACCAAGATGATTATTGGAGAGGAATTGCCAGAGAGATTGCACCAAAATTGGGATATTACAAACCTGCTCAAATACATTCAAAATTCTTACCTGCATTACAAAGAGGAGAAAAAATGAGTGCGTCGAAACCAAATACTGCAATATTTACAACTGACGAACCTGAAGTAGCGGAAAAAAAGATAAAAAGTGCATTTACAGGAGGTAGAGATACAATAGAAGAACATAGAAAACATGGAGGAAATCCAGATGTAGATAGTGCATTCCAATATCTTTACATGATTTTGGAAGAAGATGATAAAAAAATATCAGAAATTGAAGCGGAATATAGAGCAGGAAATCTATTATCAGGAGAATTAAAACAAATTGCTGCAGAGAAGACCAAGGTATTTCTAAAAGAACATCAAAGAAAAAGAGAGTCTGCGAAGAAAACTTTCGATAAATTTATTTTGAGAGATTAGGTGGTAAGATTGGCAGATATGAATACAAATAATTTGCATTTGTTAGAAAGAAAGTTATTACAAGTAATGTCGAATAATAATGAGGCAGAACTAGAGGATTTAGTGAACGATTCAGGACTTACTTTGGATCAGATAAGAAGGTCTGTAGAATGGCTCAAGGAGAAGAATCTAATTGAAGTAAAGATGACAGAAATGAAGTTAATCTCATTGGGTAAAGAAGGTGAAAATACAAAGAAAAATGGATTGCCTGAAAAAAGATTAGTAAATAAGTTGAAAACTGGAGAAGAAATAGAACTATCAGAATTACCAAAAAAAATAGATTTGAATCAAGATGAGTTATCGGCGGCATTAGGATATGCAAGAGCCGAAAAGTGGATTACAATATTTAAAAAAGACAACAAAGTAATGATAAGAAGAGAAGGCAAAGAGGCAGAATCTAAGATAGAGGATTTATTGAATAAAATTTCAGAACCATTACAACTTTCTGAGTTTTCTTCAGAAGAACAAGAAATTTTACGTTCTCTTGTAAAAAGACCGGAATATATTTCCTATGAAGTAGTAAAGAAAACACGTGTAAAAATAACGAAAAATGGTTTGGAAGTTTCCAAGAACATAAAAGATGACAATTATATCGACGTATTAACGCCTAAGATGTTGGAATCTGGAGAATGGAGAAATGCATCATTGAGGCCATTAAATGTAGAATCGCCATCTCCAACAATCTACTCAGGAAAGAAACACCCAGTAAGAATATTCATAGATGAAGTAAGGGAGATTTTTGTTTCGTTAGGTTTTCAAGAAGTGGAAGGTTCAATTGTGCAATCCTCGTTTTGGAATTTTGATGCTTTGTTCACTCCTCAAGACCATCCTGCTAGAGAGATACAAGATACATTTTACATTGAAAATGAAAAAGCGTCACTGGATGTAGATAAACAGATACTGAAAAACGTTGAATCAGTACATAAAGATGGAGCTAATACTGGTTCTAAAGGTTGGCGTTATCAATGGAATATAGAACAAGCTAGAAGAATGGTTATGAGAACACATACAACATGTGTTTCAGTGAGAAATTTAGCTGACAACAAACCAGATGAGGCAAGGGTATTTTCAGTTGGAAGGGTGTTTCGTAATGAGAAAGTGACTTTTAAGAATCTGGTTGAATTTCATCAAATAGAAGGAATAGTAGTTGGGAAAGATGTGACTTTGAGAGATTTAATGGGTCTATTAACTAAATTTTATAAAAAATTAGGCTTTGAGAAAATTAAATTTTGGCCTTCGTTCTTTCCATATACAGAACCATCACTACAATCAATGGTATATCATGAAGGTTTAGGAAGATGGATAGAACTTGGAGGAATGGGTATATTTAGACCTGAAGTTACAAGACCACTTGGAGTAAAGAATCCAGTATTGGCATGGGGAAGCGGATTAGAACGATTGGTCATGCTCAGATATGGAATAGACGATGTGAGAAAATTATATGAGAATGATCTTGATTGGTTAAGGGGAATTCCATTATGCCCGTAGTTACAGTCTATTATGATAGAATGTTTTCAATGTTGAAAGGTAAGATTTCAAAGGATCAGTTAATAGAAAAGATTCCTTATCTTGGTTTGGACATAGAAGAAGAAAATGACGAATATATCAAAATAGAATATAATCCAAACCGTCCAGATTATTCAACGGATTACGGAATTGCAAGATCTTTGAATAGCTTCTTAGATTTTGAAACTGAATATTCAAAATATGATATTAATGAAAGTGAATTTGTCATTAATGTTGATAAATCAACGGAACAGGTCAGACAATACATTGTGGCTGCCGTAATAAAAGATATAAAACTGGATGACGAGACAATCAGGCAAATAATTACAATGCAAGAAGATTTGCATAATGGTATTGGAAGAAAAAGGAAGAAAGTGGCCATAGGAATTCATAATTTGGATGTTATAAAATCACCTTTGGAATATATTACAGTGGATGATTCATTTTCATTCATTCCATTAAACAAAGATTCTGACATGACTGTAAAGGAAATATTGAATTCAGAAATAGGAAATCAATATGCAAATATACTTTTAGGAAATAATCGATATCCGATCATAAGGGATGCTAACAAACAAGTTTTGTCGTTTCCGCCAATAATCAATGGAGATTTAACAAGGTTAGACTCAAAAACAACTAATTTATTTATCGATGTGACGGGAACGGATTTAGATGCAGTATCCAATGCATTATCAGTACTGTTTACGACTCTTAATGATGCAGGCGGGAAGGTACAATCAGTAGAAATTAACGTTAATAGTTCCAAGATTAGGACTCCCGAAGTCAACGATAACACAATGGAAGTTGAGACAGAATATGTCAGGTCACTTCTTGGATTAGAAATATCGGAAAAGGAAATCATAGAATATTTACGTCGATGTAGAATTTTAGGAGAAATATCGGGAAACAAAGTAGTAATAAAAACAGAGCCATTTAGATTTGATCTAATTCATCCAGTAGATGTAATTGAAGAGATTGGATTAGGATATGGAATACATAACCTTGAACCAACACTACCAGGGTCAGATATGACTGGTGGGTTTGATGAGAAACAGCGATTTTTAGACAAGGCAAGAGATGTATTGACAGGTCTTGGATTAATTGAAATAATGACAATCGGGTTAATCAGTGAAGATATGCTCGAAAAATCAGAAATGAGTACAAGTGAACTATTGAAAGTAGTCGATACAAAAAGTATTGAGCATGAAGTGTTAAAGAATTCCAATGTTCCCGCAATTTTGAAAACGTTTTCAAAAAATATACACAAGAAATACCCACAAAGAATTTTTGAGATTTCAAAGGTTTTTGGTAAAAAAGATAACGAGATACATGAGAATTATCAGCTTACTGTAGGTTTAGCGCATGCAACAGTGAATTTTACAGAGGTTAGTTCTTATCTTAATGCATTCGGCAAACAATTACTCGACATAGATTTGTCAACGAAAGCTAGTGAGAATGAAATATTTGTGAAAGGCAGAGCAGCAGAAATAATTGATGAAGAAGGAATAAAGGTTGGAGTAATAGGCGAGATTAAGCCACAGGTTTTAGAAAACTTTGCGTTAAGAACTCCAATTTCATTATTTGATATAAATTTGGATCAGTTGATGAAGAAGAAAATTTCTAAGAACGAATAGTAACTTTCATAGTCACTTTTTCGAGAGGATTGTCATTACCATCTCTTTTAACATTTACAATTTTATCTGCAACGTCCATTCCTTCAATTACTTCGCCAAAGACAGTATATTGTCCGTCCAAGAAATTTGAATCTTTTACTACAATAAAGAATTGAGAACCAGCAGAATTAGGATCTTGTGCTCTAGCCATTGACAAGATACCACGTTTATGTGGCACGTCGCTAAATTCAGCGTTTATAGTGAATCCAGGACCTCCCTGACCATCGTTGCTGCGATCTTCATCTTTAGAATTAGGATCTCCTCCTTGAATCATAAAATCAGGTATTACACGGTGGAAAGTAGTTCCATCATAAAATCCATCTTGGGCTAATTTAACGAAATTTTCAACATGTCCTGGAGCTACGTCAGGATACAATTGAATAACAATATTACCAAAGTTAGTTTCAATAACTGCGATTTGTCTATCACTCATATTATCTGATGAGTTAGAGTTACTATTAAATGGATTAAATAATATAAATCCAACTGCAATTAAAATTACGACACCAACGATCGCTAAAGTTCTATTATCTAGGCTTGACATAATAATTAAAAAAACACAGGGTTCTTATTTATTTCTTTAAAAATAGATAAATCAGCAAAACAAAGCATAATTGTGGTCATAAAGACATTGTGACGGCCGAATCTGAAGTTGTGTGAATAATACGTTGATGATTTTTTGGCCACCCAGCGATGTGACAGATCACAGATAGCCCCGAGTTAAGAGGAGTGGTAAGTATGGGCATTAAGCCAAAACAATGACCTATTTCAGTCAGAGGCGGGGTATAATTAACATAGTGTTAATAAATAGTGTCAACTTTTAGAAATATAGTCCAATATTATAAAGAATGAAAGGGGAGATGTGTCATTGAATCGAGAAGAATTAATTAAGGAGTTAGAAATTAGATCTGAAAGTTACATACTAAGATTTGATAAAGCATTAGTCAAAGTATTTGATAATCATCAATGGTCTAGTTTTCATGAACCGTTACTTTATGCAACACATGGAGGTAAGAGAATTAGGCCTTTGATTTTAATGCTTGCAGCTGAAGCTGTCGGTGTTCCGTCTACTAAAACAGATTTAGCTTCAGTAGCTGTGGAACTCTTACATACAGAATCAATTATACATGATGACATAATTGATGAACAAATTAAGAGACGTGATAGAGATTCATTTCATAAGAGATATGGAAATAATACATCAATTTTAACAGCTGATTTCGTTTTTGGTATAATTCTAGAAATTGCCTCCAGATATAATGATCCACGAGTGGCAAAAGAGCTTTCACTTGCTGCAATTAAGATGTGCGAAGGAGAACAAAGAGAACTAAGTATGAATTCACGAGAAGTGCCATGGGTAGAATACTTGACAGTGAGTAGTGAGAAAACAGCTGCATTATTCCTGACATCATCTAAATTAGGAGCAATAATAGGTGGAGGAAATGAAGAAGAGATAGATGGTTTAGCTGGATTTGGCGTAAATCTAGGAATTGCATATCAAATTCATGATGACATACTTGATTGGGAAACTGATAGAAAGTTTTCAAATGATATGAACATAGATAACGAGATTCAAGAAAATGAGTATGTTACATTGACAAAATTAAAAGAAATGGCAAATGTGTATGCGGAAAATGCAAAGAACAGTTTAGACGTAATCAAAGATTCGGAACAAAAAGAATTCCTGCACGATTTAGCCGATTTTACGATCAGACGGGATTATTAGATAAGAAAGACAATGTAATATCTTCTGAGATATTATACAAAACATTTGGAAGTAAACCAGTAACTATGATTATAGCAGAAGCAAACAAAAGAATTGAGACAAAGATGAAAGGCTCTTTTATAGACTTTAGTGATGTTTCATCCATATACATTCTTTTGATTACTAGTAAATAATAAGCAACAGAAATTGCACTGTTAACAAGTCCTGCAAGAGCAAGCCAAGTATAACCTCCATCAACTGCTGCGGAAAACAACACTAACTTACTCCAAAATCCATTTAATGGTGGAATTCCTGCTAGACCTAATAATGACAATGCTAAACAGAATGAGGTTATTGGCATTACTTTAGAAAGACCGTTATAACTATCTAATGAACTACTAGAAGTTTTTAATCTGACTAATGCAACTGCCAAGAAAGCAGAAGCCTGCAAAATTGCATGATTAAAAGAATGATATAATAAACCAAGTAAACCAAGATCAGAATACGGTAATACAACTAGACCAATGAGAAGATATCCAGCTTGTGCAATACTAGAATAAGCAAGCATTCTTGTAATGGATTTTTGAGTAAGTGCGGCAAGATTGCCAAGAGTCATAGTTACTAAAGCGACAATAGACAAAGCAAGTGCTAAATCAAAATAAAATAGTGGAAATATTACTGCGAATATTCTTATTGCTGCGGCGAAGCCAGCTTTCTTGGTAGCGGCAGAAAGCAATGCACTGATAGTCGTAGGAGAACCCTCGTATGTATCTGGAATCCACATATGGAATGGAACAATTGATAATTTCAAGCCAAGACCTGCAAGCATAGAGATTGTAGAAAATATTATGAATGGAAGCATATCTGCAGAAACCGTAGGGAGAGACTGAGATATAATTTCAAGATTAGTAGAGCCTGTAATTCCAAACATTAATGAGATACCATAAAGAAGAATTCCCGACGATAAGGCGCCTAGAATAAAGAATTTGACTGCAGCTTCGTTGGAAAGTTTATCTTGTTTATTATATCCAGCCAAAATAAACGTAGGAAGACTCATCAATTCCCATGCGACAAATATAACAAGGAGATCTACTGCAAAGGAAAGCATAGTCATTCCAATTGCTGTAAATAATAATAGTGAATAATAGATATTTTCATTTGAATTACCTTTCATGTAATCAAACGAGGTTATGGTAACAAACAATGTTACTAAGATAACCATGAGACTAAAAAATGAACCAAGAGTGTCGTTACGAAGAAGATGAGGGACAGTAGATTCTTGAGGTGTAAGAGATAATGTGGAACTAATCAATAAAACTAAAGAGACCAACAATGAAAGTGTAGTAATATATTGAACGTATTTTATGGATTTTTTACCAAATATTATTCCATATAGTGGAGAGGTAACTGCAACAGAAGTTAAAATAATGAGTACTATGATTGGAGTATCCAAGTTATGCTGCGCCTCCTGAGACTAAAGATGCGTAGAAAGTCGATATTGGATTTGCCACGTCCAGAATCAACCAAGGAGCAATAAGTGTAAGAACTAACGGAACAAGATATAAGATAAGAGCTAGAGTGGAAATATTACTCAAATCCCATTTTTTGGTACCTGGTTTTATGTCTGACATGACGACACGGCGTAACATCCACAAGAAATAACCAACAGTAATAGCAGGTACAGCAACAATCAATGCATAAATTGTATTAACCTGAATTGCTCCAAGAATTACCAGATATTCGCTTATGAAAGTACTAAAGATCGGAATACACATAGCGGCCATAGAGCCCAAAATTAAAAGAGTGGCCAACCTAGGACTGGAAAATTTCAATCCTTTAATGACAGTGATATTACGTGTGCCTGTAGCTTCGTGTAGATATCCAGACAACATGAACATAATTCCTACTGCAGCAGCGTGAGTAAACATTTGGAATATTGAACCAGAAATTCCGAAAACAGTTCCAGTAAAGGCACCGACCATAACAAATCCCATATGGTTGACACTAGTCAATGCAATCATTTTCTTGATATCAGTTTGAACAATTGCTACTATTGCGCCGTAAAACATAGTAATTATTCCAACAAGAATAAAGATCCAAGCGTATTGAGCGGATGCTTCGGGAAGAAGGCCGATGTTGAAACGTAGAAATCCATAACCGCCCATCTTCAACAGTAAACCTGCAAGAAATACACTAATTGGAGCAGGAGCTTCAACATGTGCATCTGGAAGCCAGGTATGGAATGGGACTACAGGAAGTTTAACGCCAAAGCCAATGAAGAAAAGTACTGAAGAAATTACTTGAAGGCTTAATGGGATTTTTCCAGCAACTTCAGGAATGTTAAATGAATGTGGTGCGACGTTGAAATAAATGAGAATAAATGCAAGAAGCATGAAAATACTTCCCACGAAAGTAAACAAGAAGAATTTCATTGCAGCATAGCGTTTACGTGGACCTCCCCAAATTCCTATAAATAGAAACATTGGAATCAATACTATATCCCAGAAAACATAGAACAGAATCATGTTTAATTGAGTGAATACACCCATTATCGATCCTTGGAAAATGAAAATCATAGAATAATAAAGGACTTTACGATCTTCGATTAAATCTCGTGAACCGAATAAAACTAACAAAGTTAAGATCGAAGTAATGAGAACAAGTGGTCCACTAAGACCATCCATACCAACTAAATAGTCAATACCGAAATTACCGATAATTGATATAGGGCCTTCGACAAAATTATATTCGCCGCCGCTGCCATTTGTTAGAATTAGTCCATAAGAATAGAAAGTAATTGCTAATTCGATTAATGCAACTATAATGGCATAATGAATTATGTATTTTTGAGAGTTCTTGAATAACAATGGAATAGCAAGACCGGCTAAAATAGGCATGGCAATTAGAACAGAAATAAGTGGAAAACTAGCATCTACCATCATAATCACCCGAGTAATATTATCAATGCGATAATTCCTAATGTAAAGACGAAGACATATTGTTCAGCAATACCTGTTTGAAGTTTTCTTATATTATGTGAAAGGAAAATATTCAAATTAGCAATTCGGGTAGCAGTTCCATCTACAACATATCGATCGAATCGACCTCCAAGTTTTGAAGAAGAAATAGAATAATTAGGGACTACGATATTGAGTTTAGATAGAGTTCCTGTTTCTATATATTTATCAGTGAATTTCGATAGTCTTAACGAACCGTTGATGAAAACAATGTAATAGAGAGAATTAATATACCAACGATTTTCGAAGAAAGTTTGTAATTTAGATAGAATTGGAATACTAGTTATTACTTGGTTAGGGGACATTCTGTTGCCTATATAGAACAGATAACTAGATCCACAGCCAATTATAACCGCAATAATGGAAGTAGAAACTGCTATACGATTAAGAGAAAATTCGTGGTGTTTAATTTCCATATGAACTGAATGTTCAAGATGATGAGCTAAAGAACCCTCAAGAAATCCTTCAACAGTTGGACCAGTAAGACCAATACCAAGAGTGAGGATTGCAAGAATTACATAAGGAGCATACATGATAACAGGAGCCTCATGAACATGTTTGCCACTAGATTCCATTTTCTTGATATGGTTACTTGGTTTTCCAAAGAAGATCATTCCAATCATTCTGAAACTATAAAATGCAGTCATAACTGCGGTGATACTTGCAATAGCATAAAGAGAGATCAGCATAAGAGAGCTTTCTACGCCAAGTATAGAAGCTAATATTGCATCTTTACTCCAGAAACCACTAAGGAAAGGAATACCTGCCAAAGACCCAGCTGCAATAGTCATCGCAACAAAAGTTATACGCATTTTAGTTCGAAGGCCTCCCATCTCAGTCATATATTTAGTATGCGTGCCATGAATTATTGCACCAGCTGCCATGAACAATGCAGCTTTGAATATAGCATGGCTGGTTAAATGGAAGAATCCTGCAGTATAAGCAAAGACGAAATCACTAGTCAATCCTGCGACACCGAATGCCAACATCATGTAACCAATTTGAGAAACTGTTGAATAAGCAAGAACTTTTTTGAGTTCTTTAGAGACCATAGCTTGAGATGCAGCTAAGAATGCAGTGATTGCACCTATCCAGGCAACAAATTCAAAGAACGGCATTATCGTAGCAACATTCTCTACAGCAGTTACAAAGATAGGTCCGATACGGGCAATTAGAAAGACTCCAGCTTTTACCATTGTTGCGGCATGAATCAAAGCAGATACAGAAGTTGGACCAGCCATAGCATCAGGCAACCATTCTTGTAAAGGAAATTGTGCAGATTTACCAATAGCTCCTCCGAATATGAATAAAGCGACAGGAATCAACAATCCTGACTGGGCCAAGTCTACAGCCCAACCGTGGCTTTCAGACAATTTAACAAAATCAAAAGTTCCTGAGAAGAAGAATAAGGTCAAGATTCCAATGAGAAATGAGACATCGCCAACTCGTGTCATGAGAAAAGCCTTGCTGCCTGCGTGTGTAGGAGAGAATGCAAGAGGAATTCCCCAGGCTTTTTGTCCAACAGTTCCAACATAATCTTTTTTCAGATCTTTATTCCAGAAACTGATCAAGCCATATGAACATAAACCTACACCTTCCCAACCAAAGAATAGTTGAAGGAAGTTATCAGATAGAATAATGAGTTGCATGCTTCCTATAAAGAAAACCATCAAGAACCAATATCGTGTCATGTTTTCCTCTCCTTTCATGTATCCGAGGCTGTAAATCATAATTGAGAATGATAACCATCCGACTATATTCGCCATGAGTATACTTAATGGATCAGCTAAAACACCAGCAGTAATGTCCAATGCCGCAATCCACATAACTTGATGGTGGAATGATTCTCCTGCGATTGCAATAGGAAGCATCAATGCACAAAGAATTGCAGAGACTAAAGTGGTAGATATTGCATAGTAATCTCTTATTCGATCACCGAAACGAGCAATAACGGGCATTAATAATGCGCCGAGAATTGGAACGGCAAATACCAGCCATGGAATTAAGTAATTAATTTCTGCAGCCATTATGCCATACCTCCGAAAGTAGACTGAAGTAATGGAATAAGATTATCAGTAATGACGGAAGGGAAAACTCCAATCAGAAGAGTCAAAGCGCAAAGGAATAATAATGGAATAGTCATTAATGGTGAAGGATCTTTTAGATTCTCAAAGTCTTTTGGAAGTGTGCCAAAGAATACTTTACGCATAGTAAGTAATGCATAACCTGCAGTAATTGGCGTACCAGCAAGTGCAAGGGCTGCTATAATTAGTTTGAATGTAGAGCCGCTTTCTAAAGCTCCTCCGAATGCACCTGCAAATATCATCCATTCAGATTGAAAGCCATTAGTGGGTGGAACGCCTACGATCGCGAGGAATCCAATCATTGCAGCAATACCTGTTATAGGGAGTTTACTGCCAAGACCTCCTAATTTTCTAATACTCCTAATACCGCCAGTTTGCATAATTATTGAACCTGCAGCCATAAACAGAAGAGCTTTACCTGTACCGTGGCTGACATAGTGGAATACTGAACCAGTTACGCCAAGGTAATAGAGGGAACCCATACCAAAAATAATGTATCCCATTTGACTAACACTGGAATAAGCCAGCAGTCGTTTCAGATCGTCTTGTGAATAAGCCATAAGTCCTCCATAAATCATTGTAAGTAGTCCCCATAATGTGATAACCAGTACAATACTTTGATAAATCGATGGAAGAATAAACACAAATATTCGAAGGAAAGCATATGCACCAATGCCGATCATGGCAGGAGAAAGTAAAGCACTAATTGGAGTTGGTGATTCTGCATGTGCATATGGTAACCAAACATGAAGACCTGCAGCGGCAAGTTTCATAAGAAGACCAAAACTAATTGCAATTGCAACCCAGATTCTTATTGAATTAGGTAATCCACTTTCAGCAATTTCTGCAAAATTAAAACTACCTCCAAAATATCCAACAGTTAGGATTCCAGCAAGTAAAGAAACTGCACCAACATGTGTCCACAAAAAGTACATAACAGAAATTTTTGCTCTTTCTCCATAACCGAATTCGGAGATTAAAAAGAATGATGGAATCAACATTAGCTCAAAGAAGATATAAAATTGAATCAAGTTGGTAGCGAGTACGGTACCCAACATACCTGCAGCATAGATAACATACAAACTGTAATACAAAGCCATTTTTCTATTCATAGCATCGACAGAGAATTTCTTTTTATTTTCATGAAATTCTTCACGGACCCGATGTTCCATGTATGGCATGGAGTAAACTGCCAAAGTAGTTGACAAAATCATTATAATCGCAGCAAATGGGAAACTTAATCCGTCAAGATGAAGTCCAAACTCGCCAATTGGATTCCAAGAATATGTTTCTAGGCGTGTATTTGTGAACAATGAGCCATTATTGTCCATTCCTGAGTACAACACTAAACCAGTACTATAAAGCATAATTACGAAGGCAAGCCAGCCAACGTTCTTACCCATTCTAAGTCCAATGAAATAAACTAATGGAGCAAGTAGTATAGGAAGGAAAACAGATTGTAGTAAGAGCAAACTCAGATCAACCTCGTAATTTCTTCAGTTCTAGAACGTCGATGTCATTATTTAGTCTGAAAGCTTGAACGATGATTGCCAGACCAACCGCTGCTTCAGTAGCAGCTAAGGCAATAGCAAATAGAGAAAAGGTTTGGCCGGTGAGTAATGGTGTATCGTAATATCGAGCAAAAGCGACGAAATTGATAATAGCTGCGTTAATAATAATTTCGACAGAGAAAAGTAAACGGATTGCATTTCTTTTTGCAATAAGACCGTAAACACCTACAGACAACAATGCTAGTGATACAATAAAGTAATTGATTAGAGGTTCCAAAAGAATCACCTATTTTCAAATTTAGCCA
>JAKUSK010000040.1 GCA_022449325.1 Nitrososphaerales archaeon
AACACAAAGGTGTGTAAGCTGTTTGGCAACTTCTCCAGTCTTTGGGTCATTAAATGTGTATTTACAACCAAAGTCTGTTTGTACTAAGTAACCATCACTGAAATACATACCATGAGTATGTGCTGTATCAGAAGCGATTGGGAAATCTTTTCTTGCTTGATCCTGATCATATTCAGGATGTTCCCATTGCCAGACAACTTCACCAGTTGCAGCATCATAGGCAAGAATGGATTTTCTGTTTAAGACGTTAAAAACAACACCGTCTACAACCAATTGAGGAGCTTGTGAACCTTCTGCGTCACCCCAACTACCTGCTCCAAACTGATTTGAAGAAGGAATAGGTGCAACCCATTTTAGTTCAATGTATTGTGCATTCTCCTTATTGATTTGAGTTTGAGGATTATGGTTTGTTCCAAATCTGTTATGATTAATGAACTCCCAATTTCTTTCCTCGCGGCTTAAATTGTTTTGTCCTTCAGCTGAACCTATAGGTGCAGCAAACATCATTGTGGATGCTACTAATAAATAACCTAATAGGACGGCAGCTAATGCTAACCAATTTCTATGGTTCATTAACCGGTTATGAGTAATCAATTACTATTTAAGAAATTTTATAGAATCAGACTTAGTATATAAAAGAATCCAAAAGATTAACAGAAAATGAAACGTTTGTTTAGAGTCAATACTAAGGATTGGTTGTTTGTTTAAAAAAAGATTAGAGCTGCCTATTTCTAGGCAGCGTCTAAATTAACTATTTGGATGTTGATCTAGAGTAGATTACACCAGCTACTACTACTAAGACTACACCTAATCCAATTGCAACGTATGAAATTGGACTGATGACTTCCTCAGTCACAGTAACTTCTGTTTCTACTTCTTTGATGACTTCAACAGGTACTTCCTTTTCAACAACTACCTCGACCTCGACTTCTTTCTCGACAATCTTTTCGACTTCGACTTCTCGTTCGACGACTACTTCGACCTCTTGAATTATAGTCTCTGGACCTTCTGGTAATACGTCAGGATTACCGAATGCAGCTAGTGAACCTGGGAGTGCTGTACTTGAGAATAGGAATCCTCCACCACCACCAATGAATAGTAATACTTTGTAGTTACCATCACTGTCTGCACCAATTGTTGGCATTACACTGACTGGAATTCCGAACAATTTCTTGTTAAGAATTTCACCTGTATCTGCATCTAACATGTACATGTTTCCATCACTAGCATATGCATATACTACGCCGCCACTTACCATGACACCGCCTCTATATGAAACGCCTTCAATGTATGTACCCCAGACTTCTTCTCCAGTTCTCCAATCGAATGCATGAATTGTTGAATTCTTTGGTTCGATTTGTTGAATAGTACTACCTTGGTTACCAAAGTCTACTACTGGTTTGATCTGGAATTGTCTTGGTGAGTTCTGTACACCCATGTAGATGTGTTTGTCGTCAATTGCCATATCTGATTCGATATGAGCCCATGCGTTTGGACCTTGAGCAATACCAGTACAATCAGCACCGTCATGTAGGTTAGCTGCACAATCTGGAGAATTCTGGTTCATCCAGTCTTTGTTCATGTGTTCAAATGTCATATCACAACATGCGTCTGGACCGACAACCTGTTTACCTCCATTACCTTGTTCACCAAGGCTTGAGTCACCACCATAGTTCCAACCTTGCATGTTACGAGCAATGCTTGGTGGATCAATTATCCATAATGGTTCACCTGTGGCTGAATCAAGTCCGTAAACGATACCGTTCTTACATGATTTGATGTATACTTCGGTTCCGTCAGGCATGTCTCTCAATGCACCACCCCATGAACAGTCCATGTCCCACAAATCGTGTGGTAAAGCTGAGAAGCCCCAAGCGAGTTCGCCTGTTCGTGCGTCTACAGCAATTAATGCACTACCAAAGAGGTTTGGTCCGAATCGGAGAGTTCCGTTAGGATATGGTCCTACGTCACCTGTTCCCATGTATACTAAGCCAGTCTTCTCACTGTAAGGCATGTTGCCCCAAACTACTGAGAATGCACTAGCAGTGTGGACTTCGCCAAAATGAGGAGTTCCTGGTTTCATGTTAATCCAGTCGTTATTTACTGCTTCTTCAGGAACGTCTCTACAGTTAACTGCGAGATGTGAGCCACCGGAGTCAATATACTTTGGATATTCAAAGTACCATACTTGACCATTTGTTCTATCACATTGGTCTTGTGCCCATGTTGGTTGACTTCCGTCACCAGGAGGCATTAACCAGTTACGATAAACTTCTGTTGGAGAAGCAGGGTTACTAATGTCAATTCCAATTAAACTAGAACGTCCACCACGTCCACTTGCACCGAATGATGGCCATACTACTATGTCATCAATGATTTGTGGAGGATGGTTTTGAATTCCACTCATATATCCTTTACTCTTGAATGTACCCATTGCGCCTAATGGATTGCCCATTTCAGCTTGTGTACCACAAAGAATTTCAGGAGTTAATTGCCAGGCCAATGTTCCATCTTCTGCATTTAATGCTTTCAACCAACATGGTGCAGAGCTCAAGATAAGCTCGTTACGGTCGGCATAATAATTAATTGCATGAGTATGTCCATATTGTCCTTGCATGTATGGAAATTCTGCAAGCCATGCGTCAAAGTCTTGTAGTGTAGGGATAATATCACTATACCAAACTTGTTCGCCTGTCTTTGCGTCAACTGCGACAACATCTTGTTTATTCTTAGCGACATAAACAATGCCGTCAACAACTATAGGGGGAGCAGAAGCGCCTTCTTGTACAGAGTTAGGGAAAGTGTGGTCAACATCTGATTGGAATGGATAGAGCCATTTCATTTCTAGATATGCAACAGTTTCCTTGTTGATCTGTGTTTGAGGACTAAAACTTCCACCGTCTGAGTCAAAGTTGATCCATTCCCAATTTCCTGGACCAACCGCCTCAACGTTAGGGACTGCTGTTTCAGTATTATCTGAAAGAGAGGCCCAAGTTGAAGTTAGTAACAGCATAGCTGCTACTATAGATATAAGCCAATACCTATGGTTCATGCGTAAATCACTGTCAACATTGTATATAATATTTGATGAAAATTAACAGAAGATGTTAGCAAATGTAAACACGGGTAAGCGTGGTTTTTCCTAATAATATTCTTGACAAGAATAATATTATTTATGATAATAAAAAATGATTTTAATAAAAATTCATCAAATTTATTAATATTTTTAATATATTACCGGAACAATATCTATATTAAGATTATGAGATTAAAATTGTCATGGAAATAATAAATTTTGATGATTTTTCAAAATTAAATTTACGAGTTGGAAAAATTATTAGTGCAGAAGAAGTTGAAGGTTCAAATAAATTAATAAAAATGAAAGTTGACATCGGTGATGAAGAAAGACAGATTGTTGCAGGAATATCTAAATATTATTCTCAGGATGAATTAACCAATAAAACAGTAATAGTATTGATCAACTTAGAACCAAGAAAGATATTCGGAATTGAATCACAAGGAATGTTGTTGGCGTCAATTGACGGCGACGAAGTTTCTTTATTACAAACAGATAAGGAAATGATTCCTGGTTCTGAAATAGGATAATTATCCTTTGAAATATTTCGACAGTATTCTAATTGAAAAGAATGCAATAAATATTGATTCAATAATAATTACAATTGTAAGAATTTGATCTTCCAATAGCAAAGTTTGAATAGTAAATTGTATTAAACCAGAACTGCTAATAGTCATATCACGTTCTGATTTAATTTCGTCATTTACAACGTGAGAAATTTTATAATCGCCATCTGGAAGTTTCAGTCTTGGAATTTCCAATAAGTCAGATGTAAATTCTTCGTCTCCTTTCTCAACAATAATCTGACCATCAATATAGGGTTGATTAAACTCATCAAGAACAGATATATCAATAGTATTGACGTCAAGTATGATTAACAAGTCATTTGGAAAACCTAATTTGTTAGAATATGTCTTAGATCTATCGGAATTATCAAGAATATTAAAACTATCCAGATTGAAATTGAATATTGCCAAACTGGAGATTGAGAAAGTATCAGACTTGCTATTGCCCAAAATATAGGTTTTTCCATCCGAATAACTTGTAGTGAAATCACCGTCGATTTCAATTTGATAATTAGTAATAGGTCCTATATTGTCAGAAATAGAAAGTACCGCAACAGGAATATCAATTACTTGAGAGCTAATGAAAGTCGTAACGCCGTTAGATTTACCCGCGATGAATAATTCAGGAGTTTTAGGCATATATTCGGCAAGATTAAGGCGTAAATCTTCTTCGGAATCTAAAGAGTATGCTACAAGATTATAGTCACTTGAAGGAGCGACATAAACTGGGAGATATGTATCAAGAGTTCCTATTCCTGCAAAGTCGGAATGCACATGGAAGAAATGCAAGCCATACTGTAATGGGGAATCTCCATTTTCGGACTCGCCAATCTCAGGAATTGTGATTTCAAAATATCCTGTTTGAGTGTCAGGAAGGGTAAGAGTTGTGGAGGCGATAGTGCCGTTTTTCTCAATGCTGAGGCTGAGGTCTTCGATTTGCGAATAGATTTTAAGTTTTCTAGTGGTTTCTAGTACGAAATCAATACTTTCGCCTGAAGGATCAAAGTCTTGGATAGTATTATTGTATCGAATTATGAATTCAGATCCAGGAGAAATTACACTCGGATATTCAATAGTGCCAAAAGAACCAGTTAAAAGACGGTATCCATCAGCAGGTTCAAGTAATGCCAGTTCGAGGTTCCCTGTCTTTTCGATATGTAAATTGTTATTTTCTAATGCGAAATTAGGAATGAAAGAAGACGGAGAATCTTCGCCGACGATAATAAGAAATGCTCTTTGAAAATAGGATTCAACACCAGTAGGTCTTGCTTCTGGGCGTTGTTGTTCGTCACGAGGAACTCTTTCACACTGTAGGATTTCGAATTGGGCATCCAGAGTAGGAAGAACATCAAGATCTAGAGCATTGTCATTATTCAGACGTATAAGCAATCTCTGAATAGTTTGATTTGAAAATCCTCCAGGTTGATTTCGTAAATCAGAAATCTCTTGATTTCTAGTTTGAATATCTTTACGCAAGTCTTCAATACGATTTTGAAGGCTTAAACAGTTAGCGACGTTATCGACGTTCTCTCTTGCATTAAGACCTGCAAAAATTGGATTGTCGGCAGGAAAACCTGCTCGTTCTAATTCTTCAGCAGTAACCTCAAGCATTGTTAATTCAATAAACAGTGTTTCCCCAGTTTCAGGTCTAGGTAATTCTAATTGATTTATTCGACGGCCAGGAACGATCCCACGAAACAGTAGATCTCCATCGGGTTCTCCCATAGTAACAATTATTTGTTGTTCGGTAATAATGAACAGATCCTCTGTAGGACCAACAACAATAGTACTTCCAGACGCAGGAATAGAAAGACTTTCTTCATCAAAACCAAGATGAGCGAAATCAGGCATGGTATTTGTTAATTCAGAGGGTTCAAACGGCAAATCACAAAGATCTGCAGCTGCAGATGCAGGACATTCTCTATCATCAACCTGAGATAGTGAAAGAGGAAGGAATAAGACCGTAGAAATAAACAATAAAAATACAAGAATAGTGCTACGCAATTTAATCTCTCTCCACAAAATACAATGACAATAAAAGAAATCCTAAGACAAGAACTGGCGGAATAATTGTAACAAGATATGGAGCGAAATTGTAAATGGCGATTGATATAACGTAAACAGGAATTAACAAAATTGTGCTGCCAAGAGTAAGAAGGGCTACAGATGATCGCAAGGAGTTAACCATCTTAGATTCTCCGCCTGGATTATCGCGTACTTCTGACAGTCTAACTTGAGCTGCCAATGCAGAAAATGTAATTCCAGGAATTGCGAATGCCATACCCAAACGTACGTATTCAATAAGTGGTAATTCAATCGGGTATCCTTCGTATCCAAGATAT
>JAKUSK010000041.1 GCA_022449325.1 Nitrososphaerales archaeon
AATAATCTGACCATCACAATAACGACCAGAACCAATACCAATAGTAGGAATTGATAAAGATTCAGAGATGATTTTTGATACTTCTTCAGTAATCATTTCAAGAACAATGCAAAAAGCTCCTGCTTGTTCAAGTTCATGTGCATCTTCTATTAATTGTTTTGCTGAAGAATAATTAGATCCATGAACTCTGTATCCGTCCCAGGATTGTGCCATTTGTGGTTGTAAACCAATGTGTCCCATAACAGGTATATTTGCTTTTGTTATTGCACGAATTGTTTTTGCAACATGCCTATCTCCTTCAATTTTAACTGCTTGCATTCCTCCTTCTTTTATAAAACGACCTGCATTACGAATAGCATCATCGATAGAGGCATGATAAGACATGAAAGGCATATCACCGACTAGAAGTGAGTTACTAGCGCCACGTGAAACTGCTTTAGACATAAGAAGCATTTCGTCCATGGTAGCAGGAGAAGTAGTTTCATAACCAAACATAACCATTGCTCCAGAATCTCCAACAAGAATAACATCAATTTCAGCATCATTAGCAATTTTAGCAAATGAATAATCATAAGCAGTAATTGCAGAGATTTTCTGAGAATTTGCCTTCATATTTGATAATTTATG
Organism: Nitrososphaerales archaeon; assembly: GCA_022449325.1. Lineage (GTDB taxonomy): Archaea > Thermoproteota > Nitrososphaeria > Nitrososphaerales > UBA57 > UBA57. The sequence continues at coordinate 628 of JAKUSK010000041.1, forward strand.
GACATTCAACAGTGACACCCGTAAGTTAGTATTAAGTAGACAAATCTATTAATCTTTTAGACATGAATTTGAGAATTGATTGTAATTGATTTTGATTATTGAATTTGGTTACTATATTGTGGAGATCAGTAGAAGAAAAATTTGACATATTTTTTGATTGTTTAATCATTTCAGGAAGTACACGAATTAAGTTATCAATGATACTAATATCAGACATAATTGAAGTGCGTGAAAGTGGGTTTAAATCAACGGTAATCACTGTTTTATTCATTTTTTTCAAGAACTCAGTTCTATCCCCATCTTCTAAGGGGACAAAAATTACATCAGATGAGAATATTCCTCTTTTATCAATAAATTTTCTATTACTTTTTAGACCTGGAACACGAGTAAGGTATTTTTTATTTTCGCCATAAATATCAATAGCGCCATGTTTTTTTAATAATTGAGAGATCTTTTTTACTCTAGTCGGACTTTTATGAAATAGATTAATTTCAATTTTAGAATTAGTTAATTTAGCTAACTTAACAATTTCTTTAGAACATAAAGCGGCAGAATTGCCATTAACAGAGATTACGGAATCAGAAAGTAGTAATTGTGCAGTGGCAACACGAATTGTATCAAGTGAAATTTTATTAGTATTTTCTCCAAGAATATAATCAAATGCTTCGCCACGTCCATGAGCAATTAAACCATTTTGAGACAAGATACCAGAATGAAAAGAATCGGACATCTTAGAACGTATCTTAAGAGAATGAACTCGGGGATGGTCTTTAGGAATATTATTTCTAGTCAATGAGTTTAGCTCCTGAATGATTAATGGGAGAGAACAGAATATAACCTGGAATGTTAGATTTAAGGAATAAATTATAGAATTCTTGAGTTTCATTAATATTAAGAATAGAGAATAGTGAATTACCAAATAAATTCATACTACAGGTCATATCAAATCTGTCAGCAAGTTTCATAAATTTATAAAATGCAAATGGAAAGAAATTAATTTGTAAAGAGAAATTTCTAGATAATTCTAGGAACTTATCAGAACTAGGATCACGAGTTAGATGTTTTAGTGAAGTTTTACCAACTGTATTAATTAATTTAATCAGCTTCTGGTTATTGAGAATATTAGAAGTGGATAATGATCCCGAGGTAAAAGAAACCACTACTTTATTATTACTAATAGGAATTTTTGTAACTTTACCGATTCCTGGCGCACCTGGGTGTGACCGAATTTGTACACCGCCATAATATGTTCCTAAAACAGTTCCCAAGCCGGTTTTACATTGAATTTCAGCAATATGTGCTTTTTGAGCTGCTTCAATTTTAGTAAAGCCAAGACCAAGTAATTCGTTAAGTGCATAAGAGAGACTTAGTGCAGATGAACCACTAGAACCATATCCAGAGAGAATCGGAATATTAACAAAATGATTAATTACAATTTCATGTTGACAATTTGATTTGTTAATCATTTGATCTACTACAGATTTAGAAACTATAGCATTAGGATATGGAATTCCATTAATATTAATTTTTAATTTAAATTTTTTAGAAGGTAAAATATCAACAGTAGTTTTAACACCTTTTTCAAGACAAACACCTGCACCCGTTGAACCAGTTAATAGTTGATTTTTTGAATGATTGACTTTAAAGAAACCTGTGATGTAGCCGGGAGAAAACGAGGTAACCAAGATATAATAATAATATACAGAGGACATTAATTAAAATTAATCAAGATTTAGTTGTATTTTCGAAAATGTTAAAACTAATAGTAGTTATTTCCTAATATGCAGACTAGTAAGCAGAATTTGGGCCAACAAAAGAAATTCATATTTGTTACTGGCGGAGTACTTTCCGGAATTGGAAAGGGAATTGTTACAGCATCTATAGCAAAACTACTTGATTTATACGGAATATCTACAACTTGTGTGAAAATTGATCCTTATCTAAATGTTGATGCAGGTACAATGAATCCATTTGCACATGGTGAAGTATTTGTGACAGACGATGGTGGAGAAACAGACATGGATATAGGAACTTATGAGAGATTTTTGAATAAAGAATTATCAAAAATTCATAATCTAACTACTGGTCAAGTATATTTAGATGTAATTGAATCGGAAAGAAAGGGAGATTTTCTTGGTGAATGTGTACAAATTATTCCAAATATCACAAATTCAATAAAAGAAAAGATAAAGCGCGTTGCGGAATTCCAGGAAGACGGAATTGTTTTAGTAGAATGTGGAGGAACTGTAGGAGATATTGAAAGTTTGCCTTTTGTTGAGGCGATAAGACAATTAAGATTAGAACTTGGTAAAGAAAATTCAATATTTATTCACGTAACGTTAGCACCGATAATGGGACCGGTTGGAGAAGAAAAAACTAAACCAACACAACACAGTGTACAAGAATTAAGAAGAATAGGTATACAACCAGACATAATTGTAGTAAGAAGTGATAAACAATTATCAATTACGTCCAAAAAGAAGATTTCATTATTTACAAGTGTAGAATTAGAGAGTATAATTTCCAATCCTGATGCGGAATCAATTTACAGTGTTCCTGAAAATTTGTATAATGATGGAATAATAACATCAATTATTGATAAACTAAAATTACCATCAAGAGAGATGAATTGGAAAGATTGGAAGGCAGTTTCTAAGACATTTGGTAAGAATAAGAAAACAATCAATATTGGAATGGTTGGTAAATATGTATCATTAACGGATAGCTATGTAAGTGTAAATGAAGCGCTATCGCACGCAGCGGCGGGAATAAATTGTAATATTAAGCTGGAATGGGTTGAAAGTGAGGATTTTGAGAATGATAAAGAGAAGTTAAAGAAATTAGACAAATATGATGGAATTATTGTACCTGGAGGATTTGGAAAAAGAGGAACTGATGGAATAATGTTAGCGGCAGATTATGCAAGAAATAATGCAATACCATTTTTAGGCCTATGCTTTGGATTCCAACTAGCATTAATTGCATTTGCGAGGTACGTATGTGGGTTAGAAGATGCAAATTCTATAGAATTGGATCCTAAAACAAAAAATCCGATTATCAACATATTGCCATCGCAAAAGAAGATCAAAGAGAAGGGTGGAAGTATGAGATTAGGAGGACATGATATAGAATTAGTAAAAGGCACACTTGCGCATAATATTTATGGAAAAGATATGATTCGACAACGACATAGACATAGATTTGAATTTAATAAAGAATATCAGAAATTATTTGAAGAGAACAATATTATATTATCAGGTTTTAGTGATGAGGGAAGACGTACTGAAATATTAGAGATTTCAGATCATCCATTCTATATGGCCACCCAATACCATCCAGAATTTCTAAGTAGGCCTGGTGAACCTGAACCAATTTATAATAATTTCATTAAAGCAGTAATTGAAAAGAAGAATTCAATTAGAAAATAATCATTCAGTTGTAGAATTAAGTAAGATAAACAGTTTACCGTAATAGCCGAGATTGAATTGGATTTGATTTCGAAATTCATTAATGTAGCCTTTTTCCAGTCTTATTTCAGAATTTATTTTAATTTTTTCAATAATTGATCCCCATATATTAACAGGAATAGAACCAGAATCATCTTGAACAGTTATAGTTGTAACTTTTTCTACGTTACCGGATTTTAATGAAACATCACGGGTTTGTCCAATATACGTTACAACTCCTCCAATGTTTACATTTTTTTGTTCGTTTTGAAGTTCAGAAATTCTCACAGTGTTTCTCGAACCAATTCAATAAGGTATTTATGAAATATCACAGTGTTGGAAAGCTCTGGATGGAAACAAGTTCCAATAATATTCCCTTGTTTAACGGCTACAATTTCATCGTTTAACTTAGCGAGAATTTCGACGTTTGAACCAATATTTCGTATTCTAGGGGCACGAATGAACACGCCTGTGAATTTATCTAAGCCAAATTTTGGAATTGGAAATTCAGATTGAAAGGATTCGTGTTGTCTGCCAAAAGCGTTACGTTCAGTTTCTATATCGAGAGAACCAAGTAATTTTTGGGAGGTATTTGAAGAATTTTGAACAATTTGGTTGGATAAGAAAATTAATCCCGCACAAGTACCTAAAACAGGCATACCTTGAGTAATTTTCTTTTTAATAGAAGAATGGAAATCAGTAACATTAGATAATTTGCCAATAGATGTACTCTCACCGCCAGGAATAATTAATCCATGTATTGAGTCAATTTCTTCAGGATATTTGATTACACTAACAATTCCATCAATAGTAATTTCACGGAATGCAGATTTAACAGAAGCAATGTGTTCTTCAATATCGCCTTGAACACCAAGAATACCAATATTGATTTTTTTCATCATACGCCACGATCCTGCATTTTAAAATCTAAATTATCTCCAAGGCCAACCATGGATTTTTTTTCATCAATCATTTCTTGTGCTTCGGCAACAACTTCAACTTTATCATGAAAAGTAGTAGCAAGTACAATAGCAGATGCTCTTTCCAAAGGATCAGAAGATTTGTAGATTCCTGAACCAACAAAGACTCCATCGCAACCAAGTTTCATCATTAGTGCTGCATCAGCAGGAGTTGTTATTCCACCTGCAGCAAAATTAACAACAGGTAATCTACCAAGACGACCAGTTTCAGCAACTAGTTCATAAGAAGTATTCAGTTCTTTTGAAATACGAAACAATTCTTGTTTATCTTGTTGCTGGTAGAAATAAGATATTTTTGCAATGTCTTGATTAATTGCACGCATGTGTCTAACAGCTTCAACAACATTTCCAGTACCTGGTTCACCTTTAGTACGCATCATAGATGCTCCTTCTTCAATACGACGAAGAGCTTGACCTAAATCTTTAGCTCCATCAACAAATGGAGTGGTAAAATCCCATTTCCAGATATGAGAAGATTCATCTGCAGGAGTTAAGACTTCGGATTCATCGATCATATCAACACCAGAATCTTCAAGTATGTTAGCTTCAGAGATATGACCTATTCGGCATTTAGCCATAACAGGAATAGAAACGCTATTAACTACGTCTTTGATGATTTTCATTCCTGCAGTTCGTGCAACTCCACCAGATTGACGTACTTCAATAGGTAATTTATCAAGAACCATAACAGCTACCGCACCAGCTTCTTCGGCAATTTGAGCTTGATTAACATCAGTAACGTCCATAATAACTCCATGTTTAAGCATATTATCA
>JAKUSK010000042.1 GCA_022449325.1 Nitrososphaerales archaeon
TTGTGCAAGCTTTCCATTAATTAATGACCTGAAAAATAAATTCAATCATATTTATGTATCAACAGGTGCGACTCATGATTCAGAAATCGAAACCACTGCTGATATACTTAGCGATCAAAACTTTTCATTTTTACATTGTGTTACAATCTATCCGACTCCAGTAGACAAACTAAATCTTAATCGAATTGATTATCTGCGTCAGTTTACTGATTCTGTAGGATTTAGTGATCATACCCGTCCTATCCAACATGGAATTACCCCTGATATCGTAGCACTGTGGAAAAACGCTGATATAATTGAACGTCATTTTACTATTCTTGATTCTTCACAAACAAAAGATGGCCCTGTTTCTGTTAATCCTGAACAACTGAAAAACATTGTCGACTATTCAAAGTATAACCATGACGAACTATCTAAACTCGTAGAAAATATTCCAGACTATGATAAGATGTTGGGTTCAAAAACTCATTCTTTAAGTGAAGAAGAATTACTTAATCGAGATTATTATCGTGGGCGTTTTGCTTCTAAAATTAATGGAAAAACTATATACAACTGGGAAGAAAGTTAATTCATGACTGATAAGCGCATTCTTGGTATTATTCCTGCTCGAGGAGGGTCAAAAACCATTCCTAGAAAAAATATTAAAAATATCCTGAATCGCCCTCTTATATCTTATACAATTGTTGAATCATTAAAATCAAAAACTTTGTCTAATCTTATTGTATCTTCAGAAGACGATGAAATTATTCGTATCTCTAAATCTTATGGCGCATCTGTTCCATTTATTCGTCCTGATTCATTGGCAAAAGATGATTCATTAGCTATTGACGTTCTTACTCATGCAATACTAGAACTTGAGAAAACTGAAAATATCACTTATGACGCCGTGGTAATGTTACAGCCTACAACTCCCTTACGTAATGCCGATGATATTGATCATTGTGTAACTCAATTGTTTGAATCTGATTATGATTCTGTTATCAGTGTTGTTGATGTTGGAGCTATACATCCTCATCGAATGAAAAAAATTATTAACAATGAATTAGTCGATTATGCCGATGAAACTGTAGAAAATATGCCAAGACAATCTCTTCCTCCTGTGTATATACGAAATGGGGCAATTTATGCTACTAAACGAGATATTCTAATAAATTCAAAATCACTCAAGGGAACTAAGAGCCATGCATATATTATGCCTCCTGAACGCTCACTCAATATTGACGAAAATCTTGATCTCAAATTCACTGAACTACTGATGAAAGACTTTGATTGGTCACATATTAAGGAAATTGATTCTATTTCTGTACCTTGGAAATCTTGGTATGGGAATGATTCATTAAATCTGACTTTTCCTGAATCTTGGAATATTAATATCTCTCAAATGAATGACGCATCAGCAATCTCTGACGACGATATCTCGTATTCTATTTCCAATCCGATTAATTCCGAAACACTATCTATCCTTGCTAAACAAAAAAAATCTGTTTGCATTGCAGTTGATGATTTAACGAAACCTACTCAGGCATTCAGAATCATTCCTTTTATCTTAGATGAACTTCGACATGCTGGACTATCTGATGAAAATATCTATTTCATTATCAGTACAGGGACTCATAGATCTCTTACTCACAATGAATTATGTAAGAAACTAGGAACAAAAATCGTTTCTAAGTATAAAATATATTGCCATAGCGCTTATCAAAACAACAAATATCTGGGAGATACATCTGCTGGAACTCCTGTATATATTGACAACTTATATCTCCAAGCAGATCTTAAGATTGGAATTGGAACTCTAATGCCCCATCCATATGCAGGTTTTAGCGGTGGCGGAAAAATCGTATTACCTGGCCTTGCAGGCATTGAATCTATTGATGTAAATCATAAACCCGTCAATAAATCTCTTCAAGGTAAAATTGGACAAGTTGAGGACAATAGCAGAAGAGCGGATATCGAAGAGGCAGCAAATATGGCCGGATTAGATTTTATTGTTAATACTATTTCTAATTCTCTTGGCGATACTGCTTCTATATATTCAGGAAATCCTATTGATGTATTTAACACTGCTTCCAAGAAAGCTGTTGATGTTTATTCCACAAATGTTCCGTACAATATGGATGTTGGAATTTTCAATGCCTTTCCTCGCGATACCTGGTTCTTACTTGCATTAAATTCACTTAACGTGTGGGGTTCTAGAGATTCAGATAAAGAAATTGTCAGAAAAGGTGGTACCATTGTCGTAATCACATCTGCATCTGAAGGAATTGGTGAACATGGATTAGTTGGAAAAGGAATGATTCACCATGTTCGTAGAGATAAACATGGAACCTTTGGCGGTCCACTTCAAGATCGCAATCTTGTATTCTATTGTCCTACAATCAATCAAAATTATATCTACGATCATTATTCAGAAGATGTTAAAATTTTCAATGACTGGGATTTACTTATTCGTGAATTACAAAAACAACACGGCAAGGATACTGACGCAGTAATATTTCCTAATAGTTCTTTACAAATCGATTCAAATCTAGTTTAATTAATTTGCATCTGTCCTAAATTTTCTTTGATCTTTCTCATAAATGCATCCCAACTAAACTCATCTACCACTCTATTTCTTGCCGATATACCCATTTTCATTCTTTTCTGATTGTTATCTAACAGCTCAAATATCTTCTCTTCCCATTGATCTAAATCATCTTGTAACAAGTATCCTGTTATGTTACTGACTACAGTTTCTTTTGGTCCGCCTGTATTGAATGCAATTACGGGTTTTCCACATGCCATTGCTTCAATTGGTGCAATTCCAAAGTGTTCTTCTTTGGGCGTATATAAAAATATACTACAATTCTTGTATGAATCCACTAATTTTGAATCTGTTACATTTGTATGAATTTCTACGTTATTGGTTAAATCTAATTCTTTAATTTTCTTATTTAATTCATCTAAATGCCATTCAAATCCTGGTTGTTTTACTCCTATGATAACTAATTTTATCTTGCTGTCTCTTTTCTTCATTTTATTAATCAATTTTATTGAGAATATAAGATTCTTATTTGGAACAATTCTATTGACCGTCAGAATAAATCTATTATCTGCCTCATTCAATGTGAATTTATCTATATCTACTCCTGGAAAAATAATTGTACTATCTCTGTTAAATCTCTCATGAATTGCATTTTTTGTAAAATCGGAATTACATAATATTGAATTTGTTTCTTTGAACCCTTTATTTTCTGCTCGATCTATCGGCAAATGTAATAATCTTCTGATTAAATCATTTTTTTTAACTAATAATTGTTCTGGGTGGTGACAATATATTATAGATGGTTTATATTTATCTGCCAGATAATAATTCGAACTAAACACAAACAAATCTGGCTTAAATTCACCAATTCCCGTTTTCATCATTTCCTTACTTTCTCGATACGCAGTTATTGCTCTAAATCTTCCAAAATAATCTAGATTTCCATTACTAACTATGACATTTTCTGTTCTAAATTCTTCAAAAGCCTTTTCCTTGTCGTAAATCGCAGTAAAATAAGCAACTTCATGACCTAGTTTTTTTAATGAATTTCCCATTCCTAGTACTAGTCTTTGTGCACCTGTCTGCATAGATATATCATAATGCACTATTGCTATTTTCATAATCATCCTCTTTGTTTTCTGTATATGTTTAATAGTTTCTCAATTACCTTTTTTCTATCATGATTATCGATTATAAATTGTCTATTTTCTTCTGATTCCTTTTTTCTTTCATTTTCATCTAAAAATTCAATTACTCGCTCATTTACATTGTCTTTATGCCTGTAATCTATGGTTACTAGTCCGCAGGCCATAGCTTCTAAGCATGTTTTACTATACGAAGATACTCCTTTTGTAAATATTCTATCGATATATATATCATATTCTTTCAAATTTTTATGTAATTCTAGATATGAAAATGGTCTTCTGTCATGTATGTCTACTTTAATACCGTTCTTTTCCATAAGTTCAATTAAATATTTCGGTACTCGTTCATACCACGAATTAAATCCGATTGCTTTTAATTGCGTATTTTGCTTTACCTTTGGACAAAATCTAGTTGTATCTATTGGATTAGGTAAATATTCTGCATCTTGTCTAATTGTTTTTGCTAATCTTAACATTTCTGGGGTTGATACAATAACTGAATTTGCATATTTCAGATTTCCTTCAATAATTTTACTCCATCTTGTCAAGTCTTTACTGTTTTTTTTAAATTCTTCATCATACAATCCAAATAAATCCGTTCCATGACAATGCAATACATTGATCTCTTTCTTAATTAATCGTACAAAAAATGCATCTTGTAATGCATAATTCACATGTATTATTCCTTTTGCTTTAATCGCATTTACAAAAGGATTTATGATTTTCCCATACATCGAATATAATGCATTTGTATTTACATTCGGACCTGCATAATTTCTTGGTAAGTATTTAACATCAATATTTACCTCTCTAAGTCCATTTGCTAATTCGTAACCTACCCAAGCTGCATCATTTAGAATTGTTACTTGATTATTCAATATAGGTTATTTGCAGATATTCTTTATAAAATCTACCACTACTGTTATTTATTTATTCTAATAATTTCTTAAACCATGAAATTGTTATATCCAAACCTTTGTCGATGGTGTATTCGGGTTTCCATTTTAACAATTTTTCTGTTTTACTACAGTCTGCTTCTAACCTTTCTAGATCTGCTGCCCTTTCTGATTCATAAACTAGTTCAGAAGAAGAACCTGATATTTCCATAATCTTCTTTGCAAGATCTAATATGCTTGTTTGAATACCTGTTCCTATATTGAATACCTCTCCTTGCGTCTTCTCTCTTTCTTTCATTACTCTTACGTATGCTTCTACTGCGTCTTTTACATACATCAAATCTCTAGTCTGTTTTCCATTTCCATGAATCTTGATATTCTCATTTTTTAAAGATCTAGTTACGAATTCTGGCACTACTGCGGCATATCCTCTGTAAGAATTACTCTGATTTTCACCATATGTATTGAAATTTCTAATTACTGAAACTGGATATTTATACCATTCATGTAATACCATGCATTGTTTTTCTGCCGCTAACTTTGTTGCCGCATAGAAACTTCTAGGACGACAAGGATGATCAGTATCCATCGGAGTATATACAGGATTGCCATATACTTCTGGCGAAGATGCATAAATTAAAAACGGTTTACTTTTAGTTTTTAATAATTCTTGACAAAGACTAAACGTTCCTTTTTCATTTGATTCAAAATATTCCATGGGTTTCTGCATTGATTCTGGAATTGATACCAATGCCGCCAGATGAATTATTGTGTCTATTCCCACCTCGTCAATTTTTTCAGCTTTTAAATCTCTGTAATCCATTTCCCAATTGACAAATCTTTCATTAAATTTTTCCTTGTCTTTAATTATTTCAAATGGATCTACTGGAAAATCTTCTAATCTGTGTAGATTATCTACTCCGTATATTTCTGCATCAGTTTCCTTTAATAATAAATCAATTAAATGAGAACCATAAAAACCTGAAGAACCTGTAACTAATATTTTCATTTTATTACTCTACTTCTTTATACATAATAAATTCTTTTCTAATTAAATTATCAATCTGTGACATTCATATGCCTCAGCATATTTTACACCTATTTCGGTACCTCTAAGTTCTGCTATGTTCTCAATAACTCTCGGTGTTCTGGGATGATTCTTACTTCTTATTTGAGATGAATACAAAGATAATGCTTTGATTTTCTTTTTCAATTCTTTTGATATATCGACA
>JAKUSK010000043.1 GCA_022449325.1 Nitrososphaerales archaeon
TTAGGAATAATTGTTCAGTGGATAGGAATGATTAGATCTAGAGGATCGCCTTTCTCTCACATATTGTATACGATGATAATATTCAGTTTAATGAATTTTGTAGCGTTTAGCATGGCCTCAGGAGAAACTATTAATCAACAATTAATTCAGCATGGTGCAAATATTGTGTTAAACGCAATATTTGTATTTCAAGTAATAGTAGCCAACATAATCCAATCAGAATTACCCATGGCACCAGCAAGTTTGAATTCATTCAGTTCATTTATCTGGGCAGTCCCAATTAATACAATTTTTGCATTATCTTCGGCTCTTTATATTTATATCAGATTATTTGGAAGGCATACGATCGATAAAGTAAATATGGAGGGAAATAATCTGGTGACTTTTTTGAACATAGATAATTTAGGGAGGATAAGCATAACATTAATCTTTGCAATTTTGTTGAATTTTGTATTAATTTTTGGAATGTCAACAATGATTGAATCAGTAGGTACTGTAATAAAAACGGTAAATCTTTTGATCGTATCATCTTTTGTATTTATAATATTATTTTACAGTTATCAATGGAGGAAAGAGATTTGATGAAGATTTACGTTGTAGTGTTATCTTTATTATTACTGACAATTCCTTTAGCGTTTTCTCAAGTAGACAATTCAACGAGTTTTAGGATAGGATATTCGCCAGAGAAATTGTTCAATAGTGAATTAGGAATTCCTTCATATTTACGAGGAGAAACAATTTGGTTAAATCTGCCAGAATCTCATGAAGTTGAATTACAAGATAGTAATAAGAACACAATTATAAAACTACAAATTGATGGAGGTCCAGATTCGATATATAGGTTTAAGGAATCAGACGTATTAGGTACTTGGAGACTAGTTATCGACGGCACCATATATGAGTTAGAATTAGCTAATCAGAAATTAGAAGTAGAAGAGAATAACATAAGATTTGAATTGGTGAATAATTCTTTAATTATTATAGGAGAAATTCAACCTAAATTCAGCGATATTCCTCTAGAGTCAGAAGTAATAGTAGCAAAAAATAAGGAAGCAGATTTTATCACTGTTCAGACAGAATTGCTTATTGAACAAACCAATACCAATATCGACATAAGATATGAGTTAGTCGGAAAGGAAACCAAAATATCCATACAACCGTATATTGAGAATGTTAGAAGTCAAGGAGAATATTCAGAAATTGGCGCCCACAACATATATGCTTGGGCAGAATTAACATCAGAAATTGCATTAGTAAAGAAAACCGATAATTCTAGATTTACAACCTATGTAGATGAAGTAATTGTTGAAACAGATAGAACTTATTTTGAAATAGTTGACGTGCCTAGAAATGGATTGAACATGACCATTCCAGTTCCAGGATTGACCGACAATCCATGGACCGTGCCGTTGAAATATGGTAGAGCATTATTATCGGTATATTTAGAATTTGAAGGAAAGATATTTGTAAACAGAATACCTGTCGTAATATTAGAAGATAAATTAATAATCAACCCTGAATTAATCATTCCAGTTGATTCATTTACAGAAACAATTGAATTTAGAGAAGTAATAAAAATGGAAGAAAATATGGAATTAGAATTTCTTTTGATAAGTAAGATAAATGGTATTGACAGGATTTTTTATGACACAAATAGACCTGAGATAACAAAAATTAATGTCGTCGATAGAACGAATAATAATATATTGGAAAAATATGAATTAGTATTTGAGAATGATATCAAATCAATAAAGATCGATGAGACCACATACGTAATTGGAAGGGAATTGGGAATGTCAATAGATAATTTCAATACTGAATTATTCATCAATTCATTTAGAGTATTTGATCAGATTATCGATACGAGAATGAATCAAGATGGAATAATTGAGATATTGACAGATATTGGAATGGCAAGAATACAGGTAATTGATTCAACAGGATCAATATCAGGAAATGGAGAGATAATAATTAGAAAATTAGATACAAACAATGATGAATTTCTGGTTACAGCGTGGAATGGTAGTGATGTGAATATAATGCTGCCAGAAGGAAGGTATTCAGCAATCTTGGAAAGTGAGAACATACAAGGAGAAACGGAATTCGAGATATTTGGAGATGAAAAAGAGGTGTTGATTGTAGTTGATTCAGTTTATGGCATGTCAACAAACATATGGATTTTTGCATTAGCGACCATAATTACTATTGAAATAATAATAATATACTCGATTTGGAAGAAGAATATTAGCGTAAGTTAACTATCGAGTGTTGGATTCTGCATAAGAACGAGGAGAATAACCTACATATTCGGCCCTAGGGCGAATTAATCTATTGTCTTCTAACTGTTCCAAGATTTGTGCACACCATCCAGATACTCTGGAACAAGCAAATAATGGGGTGAACAAAGATGAATCGAGACTGAGCATAGAATATACAGAAGCAGCGTAGAAATCAACATTAGGTTTTAAATTCTTTTGTTCAAGAACAGTTTGTTCAATTTCATAAGATAAATCGTAAAGGTTTCCGCCAAATTTGGTTTGTAGGTCTTTAGACATTTCTCTAAGAACAGTAGCACGAGGATCTATAGTTAGATAGACTCGATGACCAAATCCCATAATTTTTTCTTTGCGAGAAAGTTTGTCAGAGATATAGGTAGATACATTTTCTACATCTTTAATTTCTTTTAACATCTTAAGGACTGATTCATTTGCTCCACCGTGTAGAGGGCCTTTAAGAGTGCCTATGGCAGAAGTGATGGCAGAATGAACGTCAGACAAAGTAGAAACAGTGACTCTTGCAGAAAATGTAGATGCATTAAATCCGTGATCGGCATGTAGAATAAGACATTGGTCCAGACATTTAGATGCAAGTTCGTCAGGTCTTTCTCCTGAAAGCATGTATAAGAAGTTAGAAGAGAAATCAAGATTATCGTCAGGAGGAATTATTTCAAGGTTATTTCGTATACGGTGGAAATAAGACAGCACAGTAGGCATTTGTGCAAGTAAACGAATAGATTTGTTCATATTTGCTTCTTGTGAATTATCACCGGCATCAGGATCAAAAAGAGCCAAATATGAAACAACGGTTCGCAAGAAGTCCATAGTGTTTGAATTTGTGGGGAATTCCTTGATGAGATCGGTAATTTTATCAGAAACGTGTCGATTGGAATATATTAAATTTTTATGGCTGGATAAATCAGAATTGCTTGGAAGATCTCCATGAAAGAGTAAATAGGAGAGTTCTTCAAAATTGCTGTTTTTAGCTAAATCGGAAATTTCATAACCACAATGAAAGAGTTTTCCAGATTGGCCATCAATCGAAGTTATTTTTGTTTTAGAGACGACTACGTCGGCTAAACCTTTAGAAGCTGAGTCATTTGCCATGCAAATAAATAATTTTCATCAGATATAATATTTCAGTTTAAGTCTTAAATATTCAGATTATAATATAAAAATCAATGGAAAAGAAAATCCAGCAATTAATAATTGATTTATCGATGTTTGCAGTTGGCTTAGCGCTAACTATTGCAGGATCAATAATCGCAAATGGAGGATGGGTAATGCTTTTAATTGGATTAATACTCGTAGCAATACCAATTAAGAGGTCTAAAGGTCTTGGAAATTTTTCGAAAGTTAGTGGAATAAATGAAAAAAACATTGGTGTGGAAATTGAGAAAGAAGCATGTATGGGAGTAGGAAGTTGCGTTGCTATTGCACCACAGGTTTTCAAGATAGATGAAGCGAGTTTGAAATCTTCATTTATGGCGTATGCGCCACTTGAATTAGTTGATGAAAAGGGTGCAAGTAATCAAACTATATTAGAAGCTGCTCAATCATGCCCATATAAAGCCATAATTATACAAGATAAGGATAAGGAAGAACGAATATTTCCATGATTAGGTAAAATTTCACTACTAATATTTAATTGTTGAACCCAAGGTTTTTATTGTTACAATGTTGAGATTTAATGTGGTAAATGTAAATGTCTAATCGCGTAGAAACTGAAAAAGTAGCAACATGGTTTGTATATGCTGCAGTAATTAACACAATTTTATCATTACTATATGTTACAGTATTTTTACTTCCAGATACAATTGGAAATGGAAACATTCCGCCAAAAGGAGATTTATTTTCATTATCTACGGCAGTAGCAATGTTTCCTGGAACTTGGCTATTAATTGCATTCCTTGTACATGTTACAGTAGGAATATTGGGAATGGTAGGATGGGCAGGAACATATTATATTTCATCAAGAGTAATGAATAAGAAAACAACAAACAAATTATTAGCACGTGGTCACCTGTTTGTAACCGCATTAGGAGTCTACGTTACAACGACTTTCTTTGCATTAGCAGGTTTCATTGGCGGAAGAGCGATGATTCCCGAAACAGGATGCGTAGTACTGGTTGATCAATGTATGGGTGCTGGAGTTGCTATCGTTCAAACTTTAATTACATTCACAGTAATTCCAACAGGTGCAGGAATGGGATTGGCACTAACTGGAACAGCAATCGGAATATTAAACATATTAGTAACACTTAGACAAGAACAGTAAATTCGCATGCCCGATTTAATTGAATCAAAATTAGTATCAAAATATTTTCTAATACTAGCTTTAATAAATACAATTGCGGCAATTTGTTTTACATTACCTATACTGATTCCAACGTCAGGTCTACCTTTGATCATAGGAGCTTTTCCTGGAACTTGGTTAATTGTAGGGTATTTTGTATTTCTTATAGTCGGAATTATGGGAATGCTTGGATGGAGTATTGTGTACAGTTCTTTATCATCAATGTTTAACAAAAACGAAACTTCAAAAAGATTAGCAATAATTCAGATTGTATTTATTGAATTATCAATATATGGTGTAGCAACTACAATTTCATTTATTGGATGGCAAGGAGGTCAAGCTCTAAGACAAGGACTGTCAATTGCGTCAGTAGGATTTTTAATAGAGCCATTCGTATTGCCTACAGGAGTATTTGTTTCATTAGTTCTATTAGGACAACTAGTTGGAGTAATGAACGTATTTTCAACAATTAGGAATAAATAATCATTTATCTTGAGTTTTGGTCTGATGTATGTCATCGATCCTTAGAACAGAATTAGCAGCTTCAGTAGCAGTAATTAATAATTGTCTTTTCATAAAAGCTGATTCAATTATTCGTGGATTCTTCCTATTAGATAATTTCCTATTCGAATAATCAAGATGGATGTATTGATCAGGAGATGGTTGAGAGTTTCTTATGGCAACGATCAGGTCAATATTGTTAAAACCAGCATTCAAACCAAGAGAAATAGGGAGTAATTCGATAGCATTGGAATAGGAATGAATTGCCAATTGTGAGAGTCTATTATTGGTAAGGGAAAAGGAACGAAGTCGATTAGAAAGGATGAATTCGAACCAACCGCTTCCAAAGACGGCATACGGGTTTATCATAGAAATACGAATTAGTGAAAGTATACGATGAAGAATATCTTCGTACAAGTCACTATATCTTTGAGTTTCAGTTCGAATCAAAATAGTATTTGATTTATGATTAGAACCATGATCTAAAACAAACCAGTTTTTATCGTACATTTTCATAGATGTAAGATTTGAACAATAACCGATAGTTTTCTTAGATATTTCTTTAGAAGTATTAACAATAACACATCCGGTAGATTTTTCGATTTGTTCAAGAGATTTCATGGGAACGCGTTTAACAGTTAGTATGCCTAAGGAATCAAGTTTGGAAACTAATGAATCATCTA